>JBIKPM010000310.1:0-2840 GCA_044357435.1 Flavobacterium sp.
ATGAACTTCCACAATTCCTTTGTCTATGGCACGTTTCATCATCGAAGCCTCAAACGGACTTCGCAATAATTGAGGCAAAACGGTAATAATATCAATGCGCATAATTAGGTTTCTAGGTTACAAAGGTACAAAGTTTGAAGATTGAAAAGTTCAAGGTTTTCAAATTTTCAAATTCTCTATTTAATTCGTAATTTTGCACATCAATAAAAAACAATAAAAATGGAAAACGGAATATACGCTAAATTCAACACCGCAAAAGGGTCGATTTTAGTAAAACTAACACACGATTTAACTCCAGGAACTGTAGGGAACTTTGTAGCTCTTGCAGAAGGAAACATGGAAAATAAAATAAAACCGCAAGGGGTAAAATTCTATGATGGATTAAAATTTCATAGAGTTATTCCAGATTTCATGATTCAAGGAGGTTGTCCCCTAGGAACCGGAACTGGAGATCCAGGATATAAGTTTGATGATGAGTTTCACCCAGATTTGCGTCACGATGCACCAGGAGTTTTGTCAATGGCAAACTCAGGTCCTGGAAGCAACGGATCCCAATTTTTTATCACGCATATTGCCACGCCATGGTTGGATAACAAACACACTGTTTTTGGAAACGTAATCGAGGGACAAGATGTTGTTGACGCCATTGCTCAAGGTGATGTTTTGGAATCGGTTGAAATCATTAGAGTGGGTGAGGAAGCCAAGAACTGGAATGCCATTGAGGCTTTCGTAGGTTTGAAAGGAGCTCGTCTAAAACGTGATGCAGCTTTAAAAGCAGAATCAGAAGCAAAAATGGAAAAACTGGCGGCAGGTTTCGAAAAAACAGAAAGTGGTTTGCGTTACCAATTCATCCAAAAAGGAGAAGGAAAACAGGCAGAAGCCGGAAAAACAGTTTCAGTTCACTACGAAGGTTCATTAGAGAACGGAAAAGTTTTTGATTCTTCTTATCCAAGAAAAAAACCAATCGAATTTAGATTGGGTCAAGGTCAAGTTATCGAAGGTTGGGATGAAGGAATTGCCTTGTTGAGAGTGGGAGACAAAGCCCGTTTTGTTATTCCATCCGATTTAGGATACGGAGCAGCAGGAGCAGGAGGAGTAATTCCGCCAAATGCTACCTTAATTTTTGACGTAGAATTAATGGACGTTAAATAGTCCTATACAAAGTAAATATTTATAAAGCTTCCAGCCTTTTTAAGGCTGGAAGCTTTTATTTTCAACCCAGATTACGCAATAGGAATTCCAAAGGGATAATCTAAAATTTTTGAATGATTCCAAAGACCGCTAAACCAAGCTCTCCGTTTTTTATTCAATGCAATTTTCAACACCAGTTTGTCATTCATTTTTTCAAAATATGCTCCTATTGCAAAGGTTCTGTATCTTAAGGTTGATAAGGTTTTCTGAGTCTTTTCTTGTAACACAAAAGTTCTAAAAAGCGACATCAGGTTGTAAGCAATCATCACAAAAGTCAAGGCTGCTTCTGTGGCAAAAAAATCTTTCAGATTAAAACTGTCAAATCCAAAATCATATTTTAATTCTTTGATTCTATTCTCAGCATTGGCCCTGGCTCGATATAGTCTCCAAATTTCTGCCGAAGCCAATTTCATATTGGTTACATAAGCAGAATATCTGTAATTTTTAAATATTTCTTCCTCAGAAAAAAGAGCTAGCTGTTTACCGGGAGCTTTTGGTCTGTCTTTAATCCTTTGACGAACAATTACCATTCTTCTTGGTTTTTCCCAAGAATTACTGTGGTACATCTGCTCACAAATTTCAATCCCAGCATCTAAAACAATCCAATTTGTACTATCATGAATAACTCTTTGAATAGGATGAGTAAACTTAGCTGCTATAACATAATCCATGTTTTTTTGTTCCAAATAGTCTAAAATATCCGCCTGAAAAAAACCACTGTCCAATCGTATCAAACCTACAGTTTTATTCTTCAATTTGAATAAAGTATCTTCTAAAAAAGCAAGAAAATTATTGGACGAGGAGGTATTTCCGCTACGAAGCCACATATTAGCCACGAGTTTTATATCGTCAATAAAAGCAATCAAAGGATGGTGAGAGGAGCGCCCTCTTTTTGAAGGATTGTATCCTTTTTTGGCTCCTTCTTGTTCTCCGTAACGAGTCATTACCGAAGAATCAATATCCAAAGTAAAATGATCAAATTTGAAATTATCGAAAATCCAGGAGTAAAAATGATTGCTTACGCCTTGATTTGTGGCTTGATTAAATTTACCGAAGAATCTTTTATAAGTATCTTGAGCAGGAACCGACTCCCAATCGAACATTCGTCCTAATGCGACATCATGTCGGGTAACTTCTGTGTGCATAAATCGATTGGCTCCACACCAAATGCTCGTGATAAATGCTTCTAAAATAGTTGTTACTTTATGACCTCTGTTAGATTTTGGTTGTGGTAAATCCTCACATTTTGAAATTTGCTCTCTAAAGCCGATTTTATGCAACATTTGCTTCAAAAAAATCATTCCACCCCAAGGTGTAATCTCTTTACTGGTATAGGATATATCAAATTCCATAGCTATATTTTTTCTAATGCTACGCATTAGGATTTTAAACCACAATTTAATGATTATTTTCTAATGCGGAATCTGGGTTTAACTTCAAATCAAATTTTAGATTTTCTTGAAAATTTTATTGAGGAGATGTCATAAAAAAAACCTCTAAAATTGTTTTAGAGGTTTTTGGTACGACAGTGGGTGATATTGATTTAACTTCAAATCAAATTTTAGATTTTCTTGAAAATTTTATTGAGGAGATGTCATAAAAAAACCTCTAAAATTGCTTTAGAGGTTTTTGGTACGACTGTGGGCGGT
>JBIKPM010000311.1:0-2836 GCA_044357435.1 Flavobacterium sp.
AAGAATCCGAAGCAGGCATTTTATATAATGATCCAGAACTCAACATTGATTGGCGATTTCCGATGAGCGAAGTATTGGTGTCAGATAAAGATAAGCTACTACCAACACTACAATATGCAAAGAAAGTATGGTAGTTTTAGTGACAGGAGCCAATGGTCAATTAGGGCAATCCATACAAATCATTGCGGGAAATTATCCTGATATCCAATTTATATTTTGCTCTTCATCCGATTTAGATATTACGAATAAAGATAATTGCGAAAAAGTTTTTTCACAATCAAAACCTGACTTTTGCATTAATGCGGCTGCTTATACCGCCGTTGACAAAGCGGAAACAGAGCCAGAAAAAGCACATTCCATAAATGTGATTGGCGCTAAAAATCTAGCTGAAATATGTAAGGAATTTGACACAATCCTACTCCATATTTCGACTGATTTTGTTTTTAATGGCAATAAATCATTTCCTTATACCGAGGAAGATGCTACAAACCCCCAAAGCGTTTATGGTCAAACTAAGTTAGACGGAGAGAAAGCGATTCGAGAGGTTCTTGACAACTATTTTATCATAAGAACTTCTTGGGTGTATTCCCAGTTTGGAAATAACTTTATGAAAACCATTTTGCGATTGGCAAAGGAAAGAACTTCGTTGAGTATTGTTAGTGATCAAATTGGCACTCCAACAAACGCTGTCGATTTAGCGGAAGCTATTTTGGAAATAGTTGAAAGTCAAAAGTCAAAAACTAAAAAGGAGACGACAAACACCCAACACCCGACACCCAACACCCAATTTGGGATTTATAATTTCAGCAACGAAGGAGAATGTAGCTGGTATGAATTTGCTAAAAAAATACTTGAAATAAACAACGTAAACATCGATTTACAACCCATACCGACGACCAGTTATCCAACACCTGCCCAAAGACCCAAATATAGTGTTTTGGATAAAAGCAAGATCAAAACCGTTTTTGGTATTGACATTAAAAGCTGGGACGAAAGTTTACGAACGCTAGTAATTTAAATTTAAAAATAATGAAAAAATCCTTTTATCTAATTTGTGCTGTTTTGTTTTTCAACAGCAGTTTTTCTCAAATTAAACCTGGCGAAAAATTGGTTTTTTCGGCCTCTTATAATATGAGTGGCTTGATGACGCAATTGGCTCAAGTGACCATGGAAACCGAAACGATGAAAACCTCAAAAAACACCTTTCTGCATTTGAGCTGTCAGGCGTCCACCTATAGCAAATGGGATTCTTTTTTTAAAATCAGGGATTTGTATGAATCCTATGTCAATCCAATGACTTTGAAACCAAGTTTGTACAAACGAAATATTTTTGAAGGCGGTTTTACCAAAACCGAAAAATATATTTTTAAACCCGACGGAAAAAACATTGTCAGCACTTCCAAAAGAAAAAATAGTCCCGAAAACAATTCTACTTTTAGTGTTACTAACGGCACCCAAGACATCGTCTCTTTGATTTATAAACTGAGAATGGTTGATTTTCAGAATTATAAGAACGGGCAGACCAAATCATTTCAGTTGGTTTTTGACGAAAAAGAAATTCCAGTGGTCATTAAATTTATGGGCAAGGAAACCATTTTAGCAGGGAATTTAGGCATTAAAGAATGTTATAAATTGTCTATTGGCGCTAGAACAAAGGTTCTAAAAGGCAAAGATCAAAATATCATTTGGCTCACCGCGGATACCAAAAAAATCCCGGCATTAATTAAATTTAGCATCCCTGTTGGATCAGGACAACTGAAATTATCTAACGCATCCGGAATTTAAAACACAAGAATTATGAGACAATTATTTTTAATTATAGCAAGTATCTTCACCGTTTTAAGTGTGGTTTTTGTTTTTTTGCCTTTGGGGACCTTGGCACTAATTCCTGTTGGAATAGCATTGCTTTTCGGATTTTTGGCCCTCAAAAAGTCAGATACAAAACAAGCAAAATGGGTTAAAGTGTTATTAGTAGTATCTGTTTTATCTTTAGTTTTTGTGGTTGGAAAAGAATTTCTAACCAAAGACGAGGTGGAAGTGGACAAACAATTTGACGTCAAAAAGGTTGAATCCAAGAAGGATGCCCAAAAAGAGCTGGAGGAATTAGAATAAGAAGAGCTCCTAAATGGTTTGATTATACTTTAAAAATAACTGCTTGAAAAATATTTTTCTCATAGGATGGCTTTTTTTTCATTTTACTTTTGTTTTTGCCCAAAAACCGAGTAAAATAATAATTGAAAATTCCGATTTTGTTGATGTCAATGAAATCGAGCTGCCTGATGCTACATTGCTTACTGGAAATGTAAGGGTAATCCATGATGGAATTGTTATGACTTGTAACAAAGCTTACTATTTTAAAAGTGAAAACTACATAAAAACCTTTGGAAATGTTCAAATGGTGCAAGGTGACACCCTTTTTTTGAACAGTAAATATGCCGAATATAACGGAAATGTTAAAAAAGCCTTTGCTACGGGTGATGTAGTAATGCAATCCCCAGAATCTAAAATGTCAACGGACACACTATCTTTTGATAGAAATTCGCAAGAAGCTTTTTTTAATAATCACGGTACCATAAACAATAGGAATAATGTTCTAAAAAGCAAAGTGGGACGCTATTATGTTGCAGAAAAAAAATACCAATTTTTGACCTCTGTAGTCTTGAAAAATCCCGAATATACCATAAAATCAAATCATCTGGATTATTATACTACCCAAGGCGATTCTTATTTGCTGGGCCCATCCACCATTACCGGAAAAGAAAACTTTATTTACACCGAAAACGGTTATTATAACAGTAAGAAGAATATTGGTAACTTTAAACGAAAATCCTACATC
>JBIKPM010000312.1:0-2835 GCA_044357435.1 Flavobacterium sp.
AATTGTGGGTGCATAAGTAGAATGACGACCAATTCCTAATTCTTCTAATTTTTTCACCAAAGAGGCTTCTGTATAACGTGCGGCTGGTCTTGAATACCTTTCTGTTGCAGTAATATAGTGATTTACTAATTTTTCATTTGCTCTTAGTGCAGGCAACATCCCTTCTTGTTCATCGTCATCATCATCGTGTCCTTCTAAATAAACTTTCAAAAATCCTTCAAAAAGAAGTACCTCGCCAGTTGCGGTAAAAAGTTCGCTATGGTTATTGGCTTTAATTTTAACATTTGTACGTTCTAATTGGGCATCACTCATTTGCGAAGCTAAGGTTCTTTTCCAAATTAAATCGTATAATCTTGCTTGATCTCTATCAATGTTTACGCTATGTCGCGACATGTCTGTAGGTCGAATTGCCTCATGAGCTTCTTGCGCTCCTTTGCTTTTATTAGCAAAAGTTCTCGGTTTTGAAAATTCAGCTCCGTAAGATTTTATAATTTCTGCTTGAGCCGCTTCCATTGCCTCCTTGGACAGATTTACACTGTCTGTTCTCATGTAAGTAATTAACCCCGCTTCATACAAACGTTGTGCTAATTGCATCGTTATTCCTACGGGTAAATAGAGTTTTCTAGCGGCCTCTTGTTGCAACGTTGAAGTTGTAAAAGGACCTGTAGGTGATTTCTTAGTAGGTTTGGTTTCCAATTCAGAAACGGAAAAAACAGAATCTGTATTTTTTGCTAAAAAATCTTCTGCTTCTTTTTTGGTAGAGAAATTTTTTGGCAATTTAGCCTTAAATACTTTTCCTGATTCATTTATAAACTCTGCTACAATTGAATAGGAAGCTATGGGTTTAAAATTTTGTATTTCACGTTCGCGTTCTACAATTAACCTCACTGATACTGATTGAACACGCCCAGCTGAAAGTCCGCCTTTAATTTTTCTCCATAAAACAGGTGATAATTCATACCCAACCAACCGATCCAATACTCGACGGGCTTGTTGAGCATTTACTAAATTATAGTCTATTTCACGAGGATTTTCAATAGCTTTTAATATCGCTGATTTGGTAATTTCATGAAAAACAATTCGTTTAGTTTTGTTTTTGTCTAATTTTAATTCTTCGGCTAAGTGCCACGAAATTGCTTCTCCTTCTCGGTCCTCATCCGATGCAAGCCAAACCATATCTGCGTTTTTTGCCAACGTTTTTAATTTGCTCACTAATGCTTTTTTGTCGGCAGAAACTTCATATTTTGGTTTAAAACCATTGGCAACATCAACGCCAATTTCTTTTGAAGGCAAGTCGGCAATGTGACCATAACTCGACTCGACCTGATAATCGCTACCTAAAAATTTTTCAATTGTTTTTGCCTTTGCAGGAGATTCTACGATTACTAAGTTTTTTGCCATTTCAAAAATTGTTTGTGTCGGCAAAAGTATATGATTTTTTTAAATTTTACATTTTTTAAATTTTAAATGTACATTTCATCGATTAACTACCTGATGTCGAATTGTGTTTTGTTGCATCTTTACAATGGTAAATTAATAATTGCCAAAAGCACCCTCAATGTAGGTTACGAAAAAACATCCAACAAAAAAAATCACTTAAAACAATGTTAAAACTATCACTGCCATCTTGTCATATATATTGAAATATCCTTATCTTTGCCCTCATACTTAAACTTCCTTTAAGGAAATCTATGGAAAAAATAATTGACGAAACCAAACAAGGCGAAAGCCTCGTAATTGCGAATAAACCCCATAACGATAAAAAACTTTTTATTGAAAGTTATGGATGTGCGATGAATTTTTCTGATAGCGAAATAGTAGCTTCTATATTATCCGATAATGGATACAATACAACTACTGTTCTGGAAGAAGCTGATTTAGTTTTAGTAAACACTTGCTCCATTCGAGACAAGGCAGAGCAAACTATTCGCAAACGCCTTGAAAAATATAATGCGGTAAAACGCACCAATCCCAAGATGAAAGTGGGAGTATTGGGCTGTATGGCTGAACGATTGAAAGACAAGTTTTTAGAAGAAGAAAAAATAGTAGATTTGGTGGTAGGTCCAGATGCCTATAAAGATTTACCTCATTTATTGAGTGAGGTTGAGGAAGGTCGAGATGCCATAAATGTAATTTTATCAAAAGATGAAACTTATGGAGATATTTCGCCTGTTCGATTAATGAGCAATGGAATTACTGCTTTAGTTTCAATTACAAGAGGATGCGATAATATGTGTACTTTTTGTGTAGTTCCCTTTACTCGTGGTCGAGAACGTAGCCGAGAACCCCAAAGTATTCTCAACGAAATTCAGAATTTATGGGACCATGGATTCAAAGAAATAACATTGTTAGGTCAAAACGTGGACAGCTATTTATGGTACGGGGGCGGTTTAAAAAAAGACTATACCAATGCTTCTTCAATTCAAAAAGCGACTGCTCTAGGTTTTGATCAATTACTCGAAACGGTGGCGGTTCGTTTTCCAAAAATGCGCATTCGTTTTTCGACCTCTAATCCTCAAGACATGCACGAGAGTGTATTGCATATTATTTCGAAGTATGCCAATATTTGCAAACACATTCATTTACCTGTTCAGTCTGGTAGTAACAGAATATTGAAGGAAATGAATCGGTTACATACCCGAGAGGAATACATGAAATTAATTGATAAAATAAGAGTAATTATTCCGACGTGTAGCATATCACAAGACATGATTGCAGGTTTTCCTTCGGAATCAGAAGCAGATCATCAAGATACTTTGAGTTTGATGGACTATGTAAAATATAATTTTGGTTATATGTATTCGTATTCGGAACGCCCAGGAACATTGGCGGGAC
>JBIKPM010000313.1:0-2832 GCA_044357435.1 Flavobacterium sp.
GCGCTG
Organism: Flavobacterium sp.; assembly: GCA_044357435.1. Lineage (GTDB taxonomy): Bacteria > Bacteroidota > Bacteroidia > Flavobacteriales > Flavobacteriaceae > Flavobacterium. The sequence continues at coordinate 7 of JBIKPM010000313.1, forward strand.
GCAATTTTTCTAAAGAACCATCGGCTTTTCGATTGAATTCCATGAAAACGTTATTCCAAATTTCAACTACCTGAGGATGATCATTATTAACAAGGCTTTTCCCGGAAACTAGTGCTTTTTCTTCAGCCGAGCGAATATCAACATGTATTTCGGAACACGGTCCACAAGGCCCTTGATCCCCCATTTCCCAGAAGTTGTCTTTTTTATTTCCAAGGATAATTCGGTCTTCATCAATCAGTGTTTTCCAAATATCCCAAGCTTCTTGATCAAAAGGAACATTTTCTTCCAGATTACCTTCAAAAACGGAAACGTAAAGATTGGCTGCTGGAATTTTATAGACTTCGGTTAACAATTCCCAAGCCCAATTAATAGCTTCTTTCTTGAAATAATCGCCAAAAGACCAGTTGCCCAACATTTCAAACATGGTGTGGTGATAGGTATCGAAACCCACGTCTTCCAAATCATTGTGTTTTCCCGAAACTCGAAGGCACTTTTGCGTATCGGCAATTCTTGGGCTTTTTGGAGTGGCATTCCCAAGGAAATACTCTTTGAATTGCGCCATTCCCGAGTTGTTGAACATCAGGGTTGGGTCATCTTTTAGCACTATTGGTGCTGATGGAACTATTAAATGTCCTTTGCTTTCGAAAAAATTTAAAAATTGTTTGCGTATGTCTTGTGATTTCATTTTTGTTGGTTATTCGGTAATTTGTTGATTTGCTGATCTGTTTTGTTGCTTATAAAATTATCGATAAAACAAATTATAAAACCAACTTTAATATATTTATTGAAAAAAGTGCGTAACAAATGAAACATTTATTAAATTTGTTCGACTAACTTTTTTACAAGGTGCAAAAATAGGGTATTTTAAAATATGGCGAAAGTAAAATATTATTACGATTCCGAAAATCTGGCGTATCGAAAAATAATAACACGAAAAAGAAAGAAATTTGCAGTTGTACTATTGTTTTTAGTTGCGTCAGCGTTATTTGGTTTTTTAGCTTTTGTGGTTTTATTGAACACCCCTTATTTCGAAACGCCAAAAGATAGAGTTCAGGCTCGTGAAATTGAAAATCTTAAATTAAATTACGCCATTTTGAATAAGAAAATGGACCAATTGGACGAAGTTATAGATGCTATTGAAGATAGGGATAATAATTTGTATCGCGTTTATTTTAATACTTCGGCGATTTCGGACGAAGAAAGAAAAGCGGGTTTTGGAGGAGTTAATCGCTATAAGGAATTGGAAGGGTTTGATAATTCGCAATTGGTGTTGAATACCACAAAAAGAGTGGATGTTATTAGCAAAGAATTGGCCATACAGTCGAAATCCTTGGATTATATTTTGGAATTGGCTAAAGCAAAAAACAATTTATTGTCAGCGATTCCAGCAATTCAACCTGTGAGAAATGAGAACTTGAAACGCATGGCTTCTGGTTTTGGGTATCGAACAGATCCCTTTACGAAGGCACGAAAAATGCACGAAGGAATGGATTTTACCGCAAAAACGGGTACCCCAATTTTTGCCACCGGCGATGGTGTTATTGCAAGGGCTGATAATACGGTATCCGGTTTTGGGAATCACATCGTAATCCGACATGGTTTTGGGTACGAAACCCTATACGGGCATTTAAGCAAATACAAATCTAGGGCAGGACAACGCGTGAAAAGAGGCGATATAATAGGATATGTTGGAAGTACTGGGAGATCCGAAGGACCTCATTTGCATTATGAAGTACACAAAAATGGTAAGGTAGTAAATCCGCTTAATTTTTATTATGGAAATATTTCGGCCGTGGAGTATGTTGCCATTTCCCAATTGGCTAATCAAGAAAACCAATCTTTAGACTAATGCATATAGAATTACAACCAGACAAAAGGTATTACAGTATTGGCGAAATCGCCAAGGCATTTGACGTGAATACTTCGCTCATCCGTTTTTGGGACGGCGAATTCGACATCCTCAAGCCGAAGAAAAATGCCAAAGGCAACAGGATGTTTACCCCTGAAGATGTTAAAAACCTGAAACTCATTTATCATTTGGTAAAGGAAAGAGGCTTTACCCTCGAAGGTGCCAGGACCCATTTGAAAGAGGGGCAAAAGAAAACTTTGGATAAATTTGAAATTATCAGCAAACTGGAAACCATAAAAACACAGTTGATGAATATTAAAAATCAACTTTAAATTGCAATGTCAATTGCACAATCAATTAAACTAAACTTTAAATTAAACAAAAATGGATTTTAAAAAATTTTTACCTTGGATTATTGCAGCAGTATTTATCATTGGAATATACAGCTGGGTTAAAGGAATTAATAATACTGCAGTGACTTTAAGTCAAGCAGTGGAACAATCTTGGGGTGATGTACAAACATCCTACCAAAGAAGAAATGACCTTATCGGAAATTTGGTAAATACCGTAAAAGGTGCTGCCGATTTCGAAAAAAGTACCTTGACTGCCGTAATCGAAGCTAGAGCTAAGGCTACCTCGATAACCGTTGATCCAAAAAATATTAGTGCAGAGCAATTAACAGCATTTAATTCAGCACAATCCGGAGTATCTTCTTCTTTATCAAGATTATTAGTGTCTGTAGAACGCTACCCTGAACTGAAAGCCAATGCCAACTTCTTGAAATTACAAGATGAATTAGCGAGTACTGAAAACCAAATTCTTACAGCCAGAACTCGTTTCAACGAAGCGGTTATGCCTTACAACACCCATATCAAAACCTTCCCGAATTCGCTATTTGCAGGAGCCTTTGGTTTCAAGGAGAAAGCCTATTTCCAATCGGTTGCTGGAGCTGAAAAACCTGTAGAAGTAAAATTCTA
>JBIKPM010000314.1:0-2830 GCA_044357435.1 Flavobacterium sp.
CATCTGGATGCCAAGCTGAACTATGCTTTAAATGACGAAACGCAATTGGCATTCGGGTACCAAAGCCTGAACAAATTGCCAAATAACAATTATGAATTGTACCAGAGCAGTTTTGTGAATTACAACTGGTACAATGCCTTTAAGAATGAAAAAATTAATGCCGTCAGCGCCAGTGCAACAACACCTTGGATTACCGCATCGGTTCAATTGTCCACCCTACAAGATCATTTGTATTTTGCCGATATTTCCAACTCGGAACAAACGGAATTGCGTCAACAAATAATTGCGCCTACGCAATATGCAAATACTATCAATTATTTGTCTGTGAAAGTTAGTAAGGAATTCAGACTAGGAAAATTTGCCTTAGACAATACTCTTTTATATCAAAAAGTGGATCAACCCGATTTTATCCTGAATGTACCTGAAGTGGTTACCCGCAATACGCTGTATTATTCTAATTATATGTTTAAAAAAGCCCTGTATTTACAAACGGGGGTTACCTTGAACTACTTTACAAACTATTTTGCGAATGATTATAACCCTGTAATCGGTGAGTTTTTTGTCCAAAATAAAAAAGAAATAGGTAATTATCCCAACCTTGATTTTTTTGTGAACGCCCGTATTCAAAGGACCCGTATTTACTTTAAGGCAGAACATTTCAATTCTTCATTGTCGGGAAATAATTTTTATGCGGCACCTAATGTTCCCTATCGTGATTTTATGATTCGTTTTGGGTTGGTTTGGAATTTCTTTCAATAGCAATAATCAATTTAAAAATTGTAAATCTGCCATCCTAAATCATTACTCTAAAATCTGCCATCAAATGACCTTCACTGCCATAGATTTTGAAACTGCCACTGCCTTTCATCCATGTTCTGTAGGTATTGTTACTGTTGAAAATGGGGTTATTGTTGACGAATATGTTAGCCTAATCAAGCCGCCAAATAATCAATACAACCCTTTTACGATAGCGGTTCACGGCATTTATCCACGAGATACGGCAAACGCAAAAAACTTTATGCAAGTCTTCCCCGAAATCCAAAAACGGCTAAAAAACAGGATTGTCGTGGCGCATAACGAAAGTTTCGACCGAAATGTGCTTGTCAAATCAATGGCGCTTTATGGGTTGGATTATGCTTCATTGAATTTGGCTCCCAGATGGGAATGCACCGTGAAAATATACAAAGCCAAAGGGCTAAAGCCTACCAAATTGAGTGATTGCTGCCGAGAAATGAAAATTGCTTTAAACCACCACGAAGCTTTGTCCGATGCTCGTGCTTGCGCCCAATTGTATTTGCTTCGCTAGTTGTTGCGTGGGTATTAATTAGATTTTATATTTTTTCTCCATGTAAAGTTGTTTCTTTTTTGATTACTTTAGTCTAAAAGTCTAATCCTCTAAGAAGTCTAATTTATGAAAGAAGATTTTCTCCACTATCTTTGGAAATTCAAGAAGTTCGACACCCTGAATTTGAAAACTTTCAATGGAGAGGAAATCGTAATAGTCAATGTTGGGCACTATTTAGAACTTGCCGGTCCCGATTTTTTCAATGCCCAAATTATCATTGGCGACCAAAAATGGGCCGGAAATGTGGAGATTCACCTTAAATCTTCGGACTGGTATGTGCACCATCACGAAAGAGATGAAGCCTATGAAAATGTGATTCTTCACGTGGTTTGGGAACACGACACCGAAATTTTCAGAAAGAACAACAGCGAAATTCCGGTTTTGGAACTTAAGAAATATGTTGATTCAGGTACAATAACAAATTATCAATCGTTAATGGCTCCAAAGTCATGGATTTTCTGCGAAAAACAATTAAAAGGTATTGATGGGTTTGCGCTGATAAATTGGCAGGAACGCTTGTTTTTTGAACGCTTGGAACGAAAATCAAAACCCATTTTTGAATTACTCGAGCAAACCAATCAGGATTGGGAAGCGGTTTTGTTTTGTCTTTTGGCCAAGAATTTTGGGTTGAATACCAATGGGGAACTCTTTTTAAAAATTGCCCAATCGATTCCGTTTTCCATTATCAGAAAGGAAAGTTTTGAGGTCGAAAATTTGGAAGCGCTGCTTTTAGGAAGTGCCGGCTTATTGGACATAGAAAAGGAAGGTAATTATTTCAAAGATTTAAAATTCAGGTATTTCTATTTGTTGCACAAATACCAATTGGAAAAGAATAGTACCGAACCCGTTCAGTTTTTCAAGCATCGTCCCGATAATTTCCCTACGATTCGGCTTTCGCAGTTGGCTAATTTATACCACAGCCATCAAAATTTATTTTCGAAAATAAGCACTTCAAATTCAGTTGCAACCATATACAAAACCTTTGAGGTTGCTGTTTCTGTCTATTGGCAAAACCACTATCAGTTTGACAAGGAAAGTCCAAAAAAATTAAAAAAAATTTCCAAATCATTTGTTGATTTAATCGTAATAAACACCATAATACCGCTTCAATTTGCTTATGCCAAAAGTCAAGGCAAAGAAAATTCCGAAGACTTGATGCAGTTGCTAAACGAAGTTGCATCAGAAAAAAATGCAATCATGGATAAATTTAGTTCTTTTGGAATAAATCCAAAAAATGCTTTCGAATCTCAATCTTTATTGCAGCTCAAAAATGAATATTGCAACAAAAGCCGTTGCCTGGAATGTGCTATCGGTATGGAACTGTTGAAAAAAAGTTAATTGATTGATTCGGTTGTATGTTGAATCTAAATTATTGTAATTTTGCCCATAACCCATAACCCATAACCCATAACCCATAACCCATAACCCATAACCCATAACCCATAACCCATAACCCATAACCCATAACCCAAAAAATGTCGGCAG
>JBIKPM010000315.1:0-2806 GCA_044357435.1 Flavobacterium sp.
GTTATTATTCCTAATAATTCCTGCTCACAAATTAATTTTTTTGTTTCAAGAAACTTGTAGATATCGTCATATCCTTGACCTCCATTTCTATTAGAGGTTAAAAACCCCCTCCTGGATTTAGTATCCATTAAAAAAGCAAAATCATCTTTTGGGGAATTGGCATCAGCTCCCACATTTTGAACTCTATCAAAAGTTCCGTCGGGTTTAATTTTGGATACAAATATATCCAATCCACCAAGTCCAGGATGACCATCCGAAGCAAAATAGATTTCATTATCATCAGTGATGAACGGGAAGGTTTCTTTTCCTTCTGTATTTATGGTGTTTCCTAAATTTTCAGGAATACCATAACTTTCATCCTCATTAATTTTTACTCTAAAAATATCTGACTGACCTATTGTCCCTGGCATATCAGAAGTAAAATACAATGTTTTTTCATCTACACTCAAGGCGGGATGTGCAGTGCTGTATTGATCACTGTCGAACGGCAATTCAGTTATTTTTTCCCACTTGTTATTTTCGAAACTGGCTTTATATATTTTTATTAAAGTAACTCTATTTCCATCTTTTCCTTTTTTACCATCGAGATAGTTGTTTCTAGTAAAATAGATTGTTTTTCCGTCCTTTGTAAAAACAGGAGTCGATTCATGAAATTTTGAATTCACTGTTTTGGAAAATTTCTTTACTCCACTAGGTGTCATGGTATCGTCTAAGTCGGCCATATAAAGATTGGTAAAGTATTGATCTGTCCATTGATGTTTTCTCTGTGCTAAACTTCCAGTATCCCTTGCTGATGCAAAGACAAGTTTATTTTGATAATAGGAACTTCCATAATCGGAATATTTGGAGTTGATGCCGGCATCTTCGATTTTATATCTGCCTGAATTGGCTTTAATTTCATCTAAATAGTTTCTGTTTTTTTCAAAAAGCAACCCTCTGCTGTCGTTTCCAGCTTTTTGGTGAAACTTTTCAAGCATTTCATTCGCTTTTTCGATTTGACCTGTCGATTTTAATGATTGGGCATATCGATAGCAATATTCAGGTTCCAAATCGGAATTCATGGCATATAATTCCTCATACCATTTGGCAGCTTTTTCTAACTCAGAATTAAAGTAATAAGAATTGCCAAGTTTCTGAAACATTTCTACAGATTTATACCCTTTTGCCGCTACTCTTTCATAGGTTTTTATGGCATCTATATAAGCATAGTTACCATATTTCTTGTCAGCAACAGCAACCTTGTTTTTTTGGGCATAACTGTTAAATGAAAAAACACTTACTAATGTTATAAAAATGAATATATAATTTTTCATGATGAATTTTTTTTATATTTTTTTAAATTTTCTCTTTTATATCTTTCAATCTTTTATTGAATAGTTCCAATATTTCTTTCGCTTCCTCATTTTCCCCTATCGATTTTAGAGACTCAGCATAGCGATAATAATATTCCGATTCTAAATTAGTTGTCATTGCAAACAATTCGCAATACCATCTTGCCGCTTTGTCCAGTTCAAAATTTGAGTAATAACTATTTCCAAGTTTTTGAAACATATCAATTGATTTGTATCCTTTTTCCGCAACTCTTTCGTAGGTTTTTATAATATCTACATATACATATTTATTTTGTTTTTCTTCAACTTTAATAATTTTTTTGTTTTGTGCATTCGCACTAAACAAAAAAAGATTTAGAGTTAAACATAGTAAGATGTGATTTTTCATATCGCCTTTATTTAGAAGAATCTTGGAGTTGTTATTTTATTGATATTTCTGAATATTTCATAACGTAAAAATATTTCATGTGAACCGGAATTATAGTTTTTCAAATTGGTTGTTTCCTTATCGTATCCATAACCAATGTACAGGCCATCAGAGACTTGAAAACCAACCATGGCACTCAATGCGGCACTCCATCTATAAGCAACACCAACAACAAATTTTTTACTAAACATAAAATTCCCAGAAATATCTATTTGGAGCGGCGCACCTTCAACCATTTTGGTGATTAGGGCAGGCTTAAATTTAATATCTTGGTTCAAATCAAATACATAACCAGTGATGAGGTAATAATTTATTTTTTCCTTAAAAATAGCAACATCATTATCATTATAACGGTTGGTTTCTAAAAAATTAGGGATAGAAAGACCTATGTATCCTTTATTCGAATGCAAATAGACACCAGCACCAATATTAGGAGAGAATTTATTAAAATTCTGTAAACTTTGATCTCCGGCATCTTTTGGGTCTAATTTGGATATATCCAAATCAAATAAATTAGCCGTAGCCTTAATCCCAAAGGAAAGTTTAACAGTCTCTGATGTGGGAATGGTATAGGACAAATCTGCCGATACGGTATTCTCATGTGTGGGTCCAATTTTATCATTTATTAATGACAATCCTAATCCTAAATTACTTCCGTTTAGCGGGGTATTTAAAGACACGGCATTGGTAACTGGAGCCCCATCCAATCCTACCCATTGTGTACGATGCAAAGCAAATATACTCAAGGCTCCTCTCGACCCTGCATATGCAGGATTGACATTGATTGTGTTATACATGTATTGTGTAAATTGTGCATCTTGTTGTGCATAACTTATCGTTCCAGTAAACATCAAAACGAATATTAGTATTCTTGTCTTCATTTAGTTTGTTGTTATAAACTTGGAAGCTTACAGCTCCCAAGAGTTAGATTTGAATTAGGTTTATCGTGTAAGGTATAAATACCCATCTTTTTTATTGGTTTGAATATTATTATTACCATCAAAAGAAGTATAATTCAATATGTAATAGTACGTTCCTGTAGGTAATC
>JBIKPM010000316.1:0-2804 GCA_044357435.1 Flavobacterium sp.
TACAGCTAGATTATGAAAAAGCACCTGTTACAGTAGCAAATTATGTGACTTTGGCCGAAGGAAAAAATGAATTTATCACTGATGAAAACCTAAAAAACAAACCGTTTTATGATGGTTTGAAATTTCACAGAGTCATCAAGGATTTCATGATCCAGGGCGGCGACCCTTTAGGGACAGGCTCTGGTGACACGGGCTATAAATTCAAGGATGAAATATCGGATTTGCGCTTTGACAAAGGCGGCGTTTTGGCAATGGCCAATAGCGGTCCCGGCACTAACAGTAGCCAATTTTTCATCACTCATCTAGAAACACCATGGTTAGAGGGAAAACACACTATTTTTGGTCATGTAGTAGAAAAAGGAATGGAAGTTGTCAATAAAATCGAGCAGGGAGATTTTATTACTAAAATAACAATTATTAGAAACGGGGAAGCAGCTAAAAAATTTGATGCTGCAAAAACATTTCATGACTATTTTACCGCTGAAGCTGAAAACCAAAAAAATAAATTGGCCCAAGATGCCGTTTTAGATGCAAACTACAAAGTTATTCGTGACCAAAAAACGGCTTATTTCACCGCTTTAAAGTCGAAATCAATACAAACTTCAACTGGACTACAATACGTGATTACCAAAAAAGCTGGGGGCAAAAAACCAGTCAACGGAGCCAACATTTATATTCATTATGCCGGATTTCTAGAAGACGGAAATCTATTTGATTCCAGTATAGCTGAAGTCGCCAAGGCCTTTGGGAAATTTGACGAGAATAGGGCGGCCCAAAATGGATACCAACCTATTCCTTTCCAGGCAGGACGAAAAGACGGGATGATTCCTGGCTTTATCGAGGGCTTAGAAAAATTGTCTTTTGGTGACAAAGCCATCATTTTCATACCCTCAAAATTGGGATATGGCGAAGCTGGTGCAGGAGGAGTGATTCCGCCAAATGCCAACATTATTTTTGAAATCGAATTATTAGAAACAATGCCACAATAACCTTTAAAACAAAAAATCCAACTACACCTTAAATTAAACAAAAATGAAATCAAAAATCGTATTATTATTATTCTTGGGAATGTTGCAGCTGCAAGCCCAAACAACTAAAAAACCGACGCCGGTTCAAAAAACAATTACAACCAAAAAAGTAGTTGCAACAACCAAACCCATTTCGAATGTGCCAGTACAAAAAACAATTACAACCAAAAAAGTAATTGCTACAACCAAACCCATTTTGAATGTGCCAGTTGCAACCGAAGGTATTTTTGCCACCATCAGCACCTCAAAAGGAGATATTATTGTACAATTGGAATACGTTAAAACACCGATTACCGTAGCCAACTTCATTTCATTGGCAGAAGGAAAAAACGCTTTTGTAGCCAACGAAAAATCAATTGGAAAACCATTTTATGATGGATTAAAATTCCACCGGGTGATAAAAGATTTCATGATTCAGGGAGGCGATCCTGAAGGCAATGGTTCAGGGAACCCAGGCTATGCTTTTAAGGATGAAATTACCGATTTGAAACACGACAAACCCGGTATTCTTTCGATGGCTAATTCAGGGCCAAAAACCAATGGCAGCCAGTTTTTTATTACCCACAAGGAAACCCCTTGGTTAGACGGAAAACACACTGTTTTTGGTCATGTGACACAAGGGATGGATATTGTAAATCTTATTGCTCAAGAAGATCTTATCAAAAAAATTACGATTACACGAAAAGGGACTGCAGCCAAATCGTTTGATGCTTCAAAGGTGTTTTCGGACTACTATTTTAACAAAGCCGAAGACGATAAAAAAGATGCCTTGATTGAAGCCGAAAATAAGAGAAAACAAGATTCACTCATGGCGGTCTCCAAAAAAGCGTATTTTGAAAAATTTGCTGGCGTTATCTCTGCCAAAAAAGCCTATTTCGATACTACAAAAGCAACCGCAACGGTTACCGAATCAGGTTTGGCATACAAAATTACCCAAAAAGGAACAGGAATAAAACCCGCAAATGGTGCCACCTTTAACTTTAACTATGCCGGTTATTTTGAAGACGGAACCTTGTTTGACAGTAGCTATGAAGACGTGTGCAAAGAATATGGCACTCATAACCCACAACGAGCGGCCCAAAACGGGTATCGCCCTTTTCCGTTTGAAGCAGGAAAAAAAGAAGGATTAATCCCTGGTTTTATTGAAGGCTTGGAGCAAATGACTTATGGCGATAAAGCCATTGTTTTTATTCCCTCAAAATTAGCCTATGGCGAAAGAGGTGCCGGCTCAGTAATTCCGCCCAATACCAACATCGTTTTTGAATTAGAAATGATTGAAGTGATACCGGAAGTGGCGAAACCAGCTACAACCCCAGAAATAAAAGGAGAAGAAAAAAAATAAAATCTTATTTAAGTTTTAAAAAGCACCGAATTCAATGTATTGTTTTCGGTGTTTTTTTTTATACTTTAAATTTCCAATCAAATTCGTCCTTGGCATTGATGATGGCGCCAATTTCAAATTTTACCACCTCATCAAATTCTGTTTGCAGAATAAACCAATTGTCCTCGTTAAAATAGTTTTCGAAAGTGTCGAAATCTTCTTGGGTAAACTTGGTAATGCCTTTTACGGCGAGTTCTTTTTTGATAGCACTGATTTTTTTGCCAATCACTTTATTGCCGAATAACTCCAAGTCTGGACTCGAAGCCACGATATAACCCAGTTTAAACGCTTCGTCCTGATAGAACGTCAAACGCATTTTGAGGGCATTGTAGGCAAAAATGACGTTGTCGTCTTCGTCCTTGTAATTTCGGTTGGGTTTTCCGTAAAGGGCGATA
>JBIKPM010000317.1:0-2802 GCA_044357435.1 Flavobacterium sp.
CCAATCAAAACTATTCATAAAACTATTTTAAAATTTTGGTGGTGAAAGTAATTATAATTTAGCGAAACAGCACCATCTTGATGATGCATTTCTACTTTTTTAATAAATATTTAATACAAAGCTATTATTTGAAATAGTTCAAAGGGTTCCAAGTACTAGTGTCAAGGTTTTATTTAGCCAACTCGTCTCTTTCGTATTGGCAACAATTGGGCAATTTATCGTAACTTTCCTTTGTTGCTTTTATTCCATCGGCGTCATGACCTACCTTGGCTATTGCCTTTTTTACGTCAGAAATCGAGGCTTTTTCTTCATTAATGGTTAAATCCAAATTATGGGTTTCTATGCTCCAATTTGCCGATTTTACTCCATCAACCGAAAAAGCCGCCTTTTGAATTCGCCGCTGACATTGTTCACAATTACCATTAACTGTAATCGTATATTTCGCATTTTTGTTTTTTTTCTCTTGCGCTTGTGTGGAAAGTGTAATCATTAACATCATTCCTAAAAATAGATTTTTCATTTTATTTAATTTTTTTATTATTATTGATTATTGTTTTTTGCAATTGACATTGCTTATTTAATTTTAAACCGAAGACCAGCATAATACATTTGCCCGAAAATTGGCGCATATACAATGGAAGCGTCAAATGTTGGGCCAAAAGGATCTTCGCTGCCAAGAATTGCTTTTTCTTGGGTATAATTTCCAATATTTTCGCCACCAACATAGACTTCAAATGTAGAAGAAAAAATCCTGGTTATTTGTGTATTCATCAAAGAATAGGATGGCGAATATTCTGGAAGTCTTGATGCCGTGTTGGGCAATTTTTGTTCTCCCATCCAATTATAAGTGAAATCAAATTTCCATTGTTTTCCTTTGTCAACTATATGAGTTTCGTAAGCTAAGTTTCCGAAAAATCGATGTTTGGCCTGCAAAGGTCTTTCACTTCTTCCGCTTAAATAATCGGTTTGGATGTCGTAATATTTGTAAGCGGTGCGCAAATCAAGATGTTTCATCAATTCAACATTAAAATCCAATTGCAAACTATTGGCATACGATTTCCCGTTCAAGTTATAAAACAACGCCTGATGCGTTCCCGGAATTGCTGGAGCCGTATACAAATCTACAACAACTTGATTTTTGAAATTAGTTTTGTAAAAATCAACGCCAACATCGGCATTTTTGCCAAAAAGAGAAAATCCCTGATTGAAACTCAATCCGTAATTCCATGCAATTTCAGGATCCAAACCATAAATTTTTCCGTTGGTATCCAATATATCGAACGTTCTGGAACTAGCAAAAAGCGGTTGGTTTTCTGCAAAAATATTGGCACTGCGTTTCCCTCTTCCTGCCGAAGCACGCAAAACTCCTTTGCCCCAAGGATTGTATCGAATGTGCAATCTTGGCGTAATAAATGTCCCCAAACGATTGTGATTATCAATTCGGCCGCCAGCAATAAAACTGAAATTGGAAGTGTTGTCAAAGGTATATTCAAAAAAAGCACCAATGGAATTGTCAATCCTGCTATAATCCGTCACGTTGACAAATTCTTGGTATTTGTCGTAAGTAAAGTTCAAACCCGTCGCAAATTTATTCATCGTATTATTGATAATCGAGTTGAAAATCAAGTTCGAATAATAACTGCTTTGCTTGATGTTATATTGGTTCAACCCAAAATAAGAATCTTGGTCGTGGCTGTCAAAAGCGTTTTGAAAACCAAAACTTTGATAGGGCATTTCTGGAAAAACGTAACCAATTTTTGCAGAAACATTAAGGCGTTCCGTATTGATTTCGGAGCCCCAAAAATTAGTGGTTCCTTTGTCTTTATTTGGATCAAAATCTATTTCTCCTGTTTGTTTTTCGTCATTCATGTAACGAAAATTAACAAAACCCACCCAGCCTTTTTGAGCGTCTGTATATTGCCAACGATTCAATACATTGATTTGTTTTGCCAATGGATTATCGAGAAAACCATCGTCGTTCATGTCGTTTTTGGCAATCCTTGTATTGCCGTGAACAAACAAACTGCTCGCCCATTTGTCGGAAATTTTGGTGTTGAAATGGGTATTCAATTCAAAACGACTATCTGTCGATCCGTACGCATTCAAGAAAAAAGGAATATCGTTGGCAGGTTTAAGTAACTCGGTGTTGATTTGTCCCGAAATACTTTCGTAACCATTGACCACACTTCCCGCTCCTTTGGTAATTTGGATACTTTCTACCCAAGTTCCCGGCGTAAACGACAATCCATACGCTTGTGAAGCACCACGAACAGAAGGAATATTCTCTTCGGTAATCATCAAATAAGGACTGGTCAAACCCAGCATTTTGATCTGTTTTGTTCCCGTCAATGCATCCGAAAAATTGACGTCGATGGAAGGGTTTGTCTCGAAACTTTCGGCGAGGTTGCAACAAGCGGCTTTAAGTAACTCCTTGCTTGTCAAAAGGGTTGTGTTTGCCGTAATCTTGGACGATTTTTGCAAACCTTTATTTCTAGATTGTACTTTTACTTCCTGCAATGTGTCCTGAGAATAGGAATTAAACGCACACAACAAGATCAATAAAAGTATTGAAATTTGTTTTTTCATTATATTGAATTTAATGTTTTTAAAAGTGTATCAAACCAAGGAGGTTTGATCTAATAACAACATTAAAATCAGGCGTAAAAAATGTATTGGTGGTATAATTTGAAAAGTGGTGGTGCATTCGAATCACAATAATAACAAGCAATACGGTCACCTTCAAATTTTGAAACTTTAGAAAAAATAATTGGGTTCCATTCATCAACCAAAAAAACAAAATCA
>JBIKPM010000318.1:0-2781 GCA_044357435.1 Flavobacterium sp.
AAAAATAACACTCCATAATTTTGATTCTTAATCCGAAATTTGTATTTTCGAATTTTTCTTCGACACTACAGAGTGTGTCCTGCGGATGCAGGGCACACACAGCGGTTTTGCGTCAGGCGGGGTTTCGTACTTCGTTTGACGCTTTCTGCGTATATTTGAGTTCGGTTCTTCGTATCAAGTGCGTGCTAAAAATCCCGCCCGAACGCAAAGCCGCGAAACGTTAGCGACAACCATAAAAAAATCTTCGTAAAATTTGACAATATACCAAAACTTGGTATATTTGTTTTTTAAATTAATTTGTCATGGCAAAAAATACATCAATTTTATTAGGAGATTATTTTGATGATTTTATCAATCAGCAATTAAAAAGTGGTCGGTTTTCTTCAGCAAGTGAAGTTGTAAGAACTGCATTAAGAATGTTTGAGCAAGAAGAATCGAAAAAAGCAGAACTAATTAAAGAGCTTAAAAAAGGAGAAAAATCTGGATTTGTAAAAGATTTTGATAGAGATACTTTTTTAAAAAATTTACACAATAAACATTTGAGTAAATGATTTACAAGATAAGTAAAGAAGCCTCAAATGACCTTGAGAAAATCTGGATTTATACAATCGAAACTTGGTCTGCAGAACAAGCAGACAGGTATTTGAATTTACTTTTTGACGAGATTGAATATTTATGCCTAAAACCAAATTCAGGATCTGATTTTGGACACGTCAGAAAAGGATATTTTAGTTCGAGGGTTAAATCTCATTTCATTTTCTATATAATCAACGAGAAAAAAAACGAATTAGAAATTATTAGAATTCTCCATCAACAAATGGATATAGAGAATCGATTGAATGAATAAAATGGCAACTGCTAACACCCGTTTTTCATCAATGGCAAGGCTTGGGAAAGTCGGGAAAGTACGCTGGTGAAATAAAATTTTAGTTGTATTTGTGTGGTCAGTGCCAAAAGTTGCCACTTCTGCAAGCTGCGAAACGTTAAAAAAGCATTTAGGACTACTCGTCCTTTTTTCGTCTACTATCCTTTATAAAAAGTTCCTCTAGGAGAACCCTAATCCGGGAAAACAAATTCATTCACGGAAAAATCCAGCACATCAGATTTTGAGGCAGTGCCACTAATTTCGTCGATTCCTTTTTGAAGCAGCAATGGCGTAGTATATTTTCTGCTGGTGGCAATTACGGTGTTTCCGAGCATCATTTTAAAAAAATATTTTCCGTTGGCAGACCGGGATTTCACATAAGTGAATTTTTCAATGTTAGCCTTTATTGCTGCAATAATATCTTCACATTCCATCTTGAGTTCAAGTGAGGGACTCGTAAAAATAGTTTTCCCTTTTCTGGACGTGAACACAAATTTGTACCGATCATCAAATCGTTTACTGATAACGAATGTTCCCATAGTTTTGAGGTGAATGTTAAATGAATTACAACAAGAAACAGCGAATACTGATTGCTGCGAATTTTTGATTTGGAAAGTTACTGATAAATATTCTATTCGTTCATTTCGTCGTAACGCACCGGAATTTGTGGGTCGTAGAGCGGACATTTGAATTCTTCCAAAGTATCGGCAAGCAAATTCATGGTTTTGCCTTCGGTTCCATAGCAATCGATTTGGATGCTTTGAGGCGTGGTTTTAACGTGAATCGCCCCTTTTCCTTTGGTGTTCTTCCAACTGTTTTTATCTACTTTTTCCCAGCTTGAAAAAACCGAATTGAGACGATTCAGGATTACTTGAACCGGAAGCGTTTCCAGACCTTCGACTTCTTGTTGTTCGACCAAAGCTTCGTAAACCAAATGGTGGTTGAGATAAATTCCGTCCTGATATTGCCAAAAAAGTAGTTCGTACATTATTATTGTTTTTTACCACAGATTGCACAGATTAACACAGATTTAAAAAAAAGAGAGATTAAATCCATTTTTATCCGCGTTTTTACTTTAGCAAATCTGCATTCATCTGTGTTCTAAAAGCTAACATGATTTAATATTCGAAAGTTCCGTATTCGCTGGTGATGGTGAGTTTTTTAGCATCGGCAGCTTCTACTCTACCCACGATTTGCGCATCGACGTTGAATGATTTTGAAATATCAA
The DNA here is from genome assembly GCA_044357435.1 of Flavobacterium sp. GTDB lineage: Bacteria > Bacteroidota > Bacteroidia > Flavobacteriales > Flavobacteriaceae > Flavobacterium. The sequence goes on from JBIKPM010000318.1 coordinate 2,094, forward strand.
TAATCTCTTGGGCAATGGACTCCGGAACATAAATTTCCATACGATGACCACAGTTGAACACCTGGTACATTTCTTTCCAATCGGTTTTCGATTGCTCTTGAATCAATTTGAACAATGGTGGAACCGGGAATAAATTGTCTTTTATAATATGTAAATTTTGTACAAAATGCAAAATCTTGGTTTGTGCCCCTCCGCTGCAATGCACCATGCCGTGAATAGTTGAAGAGTCGTATTTATCCAATATTTTCTTGATGATAGGCGCATACGTTCGTGTTGGCGAAAGCACTAATTGTCCGGCATCGATGGGTGAATTTTCGACCGCATCGGTCAATTTTACCTGACCGGAATAAATCAATTCTTCGGGAACGGCGGCATCGTAACTTTCTGGGTATTTCGTCGCTAAATATTTACCAAAAACATCGTGACGCGCCGAAGTTAATCCGTTGCTTCCCATACCCCCGTTATAGCTTTTTTCGTAACTTGCTTGTCCAAAAGAAGCCAATCCCACAATCACGTCACCCGCTTTTATATTGGCATTGTCAATGACTTTGGAACGTTTCATTCGAGCCGTAACGGTTGAATCAACAATGATGGTTCGAACGATATCGCCCACATCGGCAGTTTCACCTCCGGTAGAATGAATGGTAACGCCAAAGGAATCCAATTCTTTAATTAATTCTTCGGTTCC
>JBIKPM010000319.1:0-2779 GCA_044357435.1 Flavobacterium sp.
TTTCCGTGTTGCAACACTCCCAAGTCAAAGGCTTCGTGAGCTGAAGTTGACACTTTGGCCATTGCCACAGTCAAGAAATATTCCTGTAATACATTCAGTTCCACATCGTTTTTACGGAATAAATCCGAAGCTCTGAGGGCCATTTCTTTCGATCCGCCACCTCCAGGAATTACGCCAACTCCAAATTCGACCAATCCAATGTAGGTTTCCGCAGCAGCAACCACTTTATCGGCGTGCATACTCATTTCACAACCGCCACCCAAAGTCATTCCGTGAGGCGCAACAACAACCGGAATTCCGGAATAGCGCACGCGCATCATCGTGTCCTGGAACATTTTGATAGCCATATTGAGTTCTTCGTATTCTTGTTCGACTGCCATCATAAATATCATTCCGATATTGGCACCGACAGAGAAATTCGCTCCCTGGTTTCCAATAACTAAACCTTGATATTCTTTTTCGGATAAATCGATGGCTTTATTGATGGCCTGCAAGACATCACCACCGATGGTATTCATCTTGGATTGGAATTCCAAGTTCAGAATTCCGTCGCCTAAATCCTGGATAATGGCTCCGCTGTTGCTCCACACTTTTTTGCTTTCTCGAATGTTGTTCAGGATGATAAAAGCGTCTTGTCCGGGAACTTTAGTTTGTGTTTTATTTGGAATATTATAAAAATATGTAGCTCCTTCTTTAATGGAATAAAAGCTTGAACTTCCGGAAGCTAACATCTCACTCACCCAGGCTGGTGGAACCAATCCTTCGTCCTTGATCATTTCAATTCCTTTCGCCACACCGATGGCATCCCAAATTTCGAAAGGACCATTTTCCCAACCGAAACCGGCTTTCATCGCATCATCGATTTTGTATAATTCGTCCGAGATTTCAGGGATTCTATTGGAAACATAAGCGAACATACCAGCAAAACTTCGTCTGTAGAATTCTCCTGCTTTGTCTTTTCCTTTTACCAAAACCTTAAAACGATTGATGGGTTTGTCTATGGTTTTTGTCAATTCCAAAGTGGCAAACGAAGCTTTTTTGGCAGCCCGATATTCCAATGTATCCAAGTCCAATGATAGAATATCCCGTCCTTCTTTTTTGTAAAAACCCTGACCCGTTTTGCTTCCAAGCCATTTATTTTCCATCATTTTGTTGATGAAATCAGGTAATTTGAATAATTCGTGTTGCTCGTCGTTCGGGCAGTTTTCGTAAATTCCATTGGCAACGTGTACCAAAGTATCCAAACCAACCACGTCAACCGTCCTGAAAGTAGCCGATTTAGGTCTTCCAATAACTGGACCGGTTAATTTATCAATTTCTTCGATTGTTAATCCCAATTCTTTGACCAAATAGAACAAACTTTGGATTCCAAAAATTCCAATTCTATTTCCAATGAAAGCGGGAGTATCTTTGGCCAAAACAGAAGTTTTGCCCAAGAATGTTGAACCATATACAGTAAGGAAGTCCAAAACCTCTGGAGAAGTTTGCGGACCAGGAATAATTTCAAATAATTTTAAGTACCGTGCTGGGTTGAAAAAGTGGGTTCCGCAAAAGTGTTTCTGAAAATCTTCACTTCTTCCTTCGCTCATAAAATGAATCGGAATACCGGATGTATTTGAGGTAATCAGAGTTCCCGGTTTGCGGTATTTTTCGATTTGTTTGAACACCATTTTTTTGATGTCCAAACGTTCCACCACCACTTCTATAATCCAATCTACATCAGCAATTTTTGCCAAATCATCAGTTGTATTTCCGGTACTAATTCTACTGGCAAATTTCTGGTGATAAATAGGCGAGGGCTTTGATTTTAAAGCATTTTGGAAATGTTCGTTGACCAAGCGGTTGCGAACAATTTTACTTTCGAGAGTCAATCCTTTCTTGGCTTCCGCATCAGTGAGTTCACTTTGAACAATATCCAAAAGGAGGACTTCGACCCCAATGTTAGCAAAATGACAAGCAATTCCCGAACCCATAATTCCAGATCCAATCACTGCTACTTTTTTAATAGATTGTTTCATTTTTTATTTTGGATTATTAAATTTTTAGATGTTGAATATTTTCTTTTCGGAAATTAATTCGTTGATGATTTCTGAAACTTCCATGAAATTCTGAAGCTTTTCAGCGGATACATTTTGTTTTATGACTTCGTTAAATTTTAAGACGGTATTTTTGGACAATTCTCTTTTTTCTTTCCCAAATTCGGTTAAGTAAATTAATACGCCACGGCCGTCATCAGGATTTGGTTTTCTATAAATAAGTCCTTTTTCTTCCATTGATTTCAATGTTCTAGTTAAGCTTGTTGCTTCCATTCCCATTTCTGGGCCCAATGTTGTTGATGGAGTTCCACCTTCTTTATCAATACTTAACAAGGCAAAACCCGTGGCCATTGTCGCTCCATAATTTGAGGCTTCGTCGTTGTACATTCTTGCTACCGCTTGCCAGGTAGCGCGAAGTATGTAGTCTATTGTTTTTTCTTTCATGATTTATACTATATAATTTCAAAGATAATAAAAAATACTATGCACGCATAATAAAAATAGTGTTATTTTTTTGTTAGATTTTTAGCATAAAAAAACTCCTCAATTTGAGGAGTTTAGTATTGTAATCTAATAAATTTCTATTTCATTTTGCCAATTACAAATGCTATTACCGCTCCAGTTAATGCAGTCATGACAATTGTAATCAAAACATCTAATCCCATAGTTTGCCAATCAATTTCAGCATTTTCTTTCATTGCGTTATAATAAAAATCATAATACAATGCTAGAAATAAACCGAT
>JBIKPM010000081.1:0-8202 GCA_044357435.1 Flavobacterium sp.
TGGGGACTGGGGGGGGATTTCCTGGCATTCCTTTAGCCATACTTTTCCCGGAAACGCGTTTCTTTTTGATTGATGTCATAGCTAAAAAAATAAAAGTCGTTCAGGCTGTTGCCGATGCTTTGGAACTCAAAAATGTGAAGGCCGAACAATTGCGAGCCGAATCGGTTAAGGGGGATTTCGATTTTATCGTAAGTCGTGCCGTGACCAATATGCCCGATTTTGTATCTTGGGTACGAAACAAAATCAAAAAGAACAACAAACACGAACTCAAAAACGGAATTCTCTACCTCAAAGGGGGTGATTTAACCGAAGAATTGGCGCCTTTCCCGAAAGCGACAGAATATAATTTATCTGACTTTTTTGAAGATGCCTTTTTTGAAACGAAAAAAGTGGTACACTTGCCGCTAAAATTTGTAGTGTAAATGTGTTGGCAGTATCTAATTTTTAACTTCTAAACCATTCAATATTAAATGATAAACAAACTTCAATCGTTTTGCTTTTTAATGGCCTTATTTATAGCAGCCAATGTAAATGCACAAAATACAGACAAGGGAAACTGGTTTCTTTATTTAGGCAACCAAAAAATCAACAATAGATGGAATTGGCACAATGAAGTGCAATATCGAAACTATAATTTTGCAGGAGATTTAGAGCAATTGCTTTTAAGAACGGGAATTGGATATAATTTGTCCGAAAACAACAATAATGTATTGTTGGGATACGCCTATGTTCATGCAGAACCCTATATCGCTGGAACGAATGAAAAGTTGAACACCAACGAACACCGAATCTTTCAGCAATTCATCACCAAAGAAAAATTCGGAAGAGTAAACATCCAACACCGGTATCGTTTTGAACAACGATTTATAGGAGAGGATTTCAAGATGCGAGCGCGTTATTTTCTTTCTTTGAACGTTCCAATCAACAAAAATGAAATGGAGAAAAATGCGATTTATGCTTCGGCATACAATGAGATTTTCATCAATACCAAACCTAGTTATTTTGATAGAGACCGTATTTATGGGGGTATTGGGTATTGTTTCAATAAAAATTTCAAAATGGAAGCTGGTGTAATGTCGCAGATTCTTCAAAATTCCAGCAGAACCCAATTTCAAATTATGTTTTTTAATAGTTTACCTTTTTAGTTTTTTACTATAAAAGCAAAACCCACAAGAACTTAAAATATTTTGAATTCTTGTGGGTTTTTAAATATCGTACTTCATATTTCTAACTTCGTAAATCCGAAATTATTCTCCTAAAAACGGGTACCTATAATTTTCAGGAGTTACAAAAGTTTCCTTGATGGTTCTTGGCGAAACCCAACGCAACAAGTTCAAGGCTGAACCTGCTTTGTCATTGGTTCCAGAAGCTCTGGCGCCACCAAAAGGTTGCATTCCCACAACAGCTCCGGTTGGCTTGTCGTTGATGTAGAAATTCCCGGCTGCGTTTTGTAAAGCTACAGTTGCTTGCTCAATCGCATAACGATCTTGACTGAAAATTGCTCCAGTCAAAGCATAAGGTGAAGTGGTGTCAACTAAGGTTAATGTTTCTTCCCATTTCGTATCTTCATAAACAAAAATCGTTATCACAGGTCCAAATAATTCGGTTTCCATAGTGGTGTAATGAGGATTTGTAGTCACAATTATCGTTGGCTCAATAAAATATCCAACAGATTTATCATAATTTCCACCAACGATTATTTCAGCATCGGCATCTTTTTTGGCTTGGTCAATAAAACTCGCCAATTTATCAAAAGAACCCTCGTGTATAACGGCAGTTATGAAATTGCTAAAATCTTCTGGAGAACCCATTTTCATTGATTTAACATCAGTAATCAATTGGTTTTTAAGTTCTGGCCACATACTTTGTGGAACATAAGCTCTTGAAGCTGCGGAACATTTTTGTCCTTGAAATTCGAAAGCACCACGAACAATTCCGGTTGCCACTTGTTTCACGTTTGCACTTGGATGCGCTAGAATAAAGTCTTTTCCGCCTGTTTCGCCAACAATTCTTGGGTAGGTTTTATAATGATGAATGTTGGCTCCAATTTTCGCCCAAATATCTTTAAATACATGAGTTGAACCAGTATAATGGATTCCAGCAAAATCAGGACTTGCTAAAATTGTATCCGTAATCATTACTGGGTCGCCAAAAACGACGTTGATAACGCCATCAGGAACACCTGCTTCTTTAAAAACATCAATGATGATTTTTGCTGAAAAAACTTGGCTGTCACTCGGCTTCCAAATCACGACATTTCCCATCATTGCTGCACTTGCCGGAAGATTTCCAGCAATAGCCGTAAAGTTGAAAGGAGTAATGGCATAAACAAAACCTTCCAGCGGACGGTATTCCAATCTGTTCCACATATCGGAATTTGATTTGGGTTGGTCGCCGTAGATTTGAGTCATAAACTCGACATTGAAACGCAAAAAATCGATTAATTCACAAGCGGCATCAATCTCGGCTTGAAAAATATTTTTGGATTGCCCAATCATGGTTGCGGCATTTATTCTTGCTCTGTAGGGTCCTGCAATCAATTCGGCAGCTTTAAGAAAAATCGCTGCACGTTGTTCCCAAGCCATAGCTGCCCATTTTGTTTTGGCCTCAAGCGCGTTGGTGATGGCTTTTTCGATATGGGATTTTTCGGCAAGATGATAGGTTCCTACGACGTGTTTGTGATCGTGTGGTGCGGTTATATTTCGAATGTTTCCGGTCTTGACTTCTTCACTTCCAATGTAAAGGGGAACGTTGATTTTAGCATTCCACATTTTTTTGTAAGCAGCAAGAACAGAGGCTTTTTCCGGAGAATTTGGCGCATACGATTTAACAGGTTCGTTTACGGCTTTTGGTACATTGAAAAATCCTTTAAGCATATATTTTTGTTTAGTTCCGCTCATTACGGGCTTTGCCCTCGAGTGAAAATTATAAAATGGGATAATTAGATAATTATATCAAAAGTACAAAGGATTGTTGAATAATAGATGATTATCGTTGTAATAAACAACTGAAATGAAGTGAAGAATAAATTTAGATTCTTTAAATTCTCTTGATGAGAATTAATTTAAAGCACAAGGAGCACACAACCTGAATGTAGGTACGATGACTTTAAATTTTCTGGTAGAGGTGAAATTAACCATGTTAAAATAGCCTTTCATTGCGCCATAAGGAGACGAAAGTAAACAACCCGAGTTATAAGTATGGAATTCTCCGGGTTTCAACACGGGTTTTTTTCCTATTACTCCTTCTCCATCAACAATTTCCCTGTCGTTGAGGGAATCGAAAATTTCCCAATGGCGTGAAATTAATTGCACGGAATCCTTACTGTGATTTTCGATTGTGATTTCGTAACTAAAGGCAAAATGAATCTTGTAGTTTTTGAAGTAGGTGCCTTCAAAACTAGTCAATACCGATATTTTTATGCCTCTTGTAATCTGTGAAACCATAGTAAGGTATTAAATATGAGTTAAATAATGGCAAATTTACAAAAAAAAGAATTTGTTTCACCATTTTTATTATTGTTTTTTAATTGATAATATTTAGAGAATTTGCACTGCCTTTTCCAATAACTCTGTCATATCGGTCTCTGTTTTCTCGGTAATATACAATTACAAAATAATCGTTCTCTGTTTGATAAAAATTACCATCAACAGCATTTTCATAATCTATTTTTCCTTTGTTATCGGCAACGGTATATTGATAATTTGTGAATCCTTGCTTGATTAAAATGGCCTTTTCATAAATCGCTTTTTGTTCAATATACTCCATTTTGTATTCATCTGATAGGCTAAAATTATTGAACATTCCAGTTATATAAATTTCTTTATTTAGTCTGAATGTTGGTGCTGAAAGGCTAAAATAGACCCAAGCATAATCTGCTTCGATTTCGTTATTTATTGCATTCACATTTCGTGGGACAAAATTTCCATTGGCATCTTGAGTAAAGGAATATGGAAAATTTGTTCGGGCACTATTGGTAAATAAATAAGAATTATAGATGTTGCTTCCTCCATCTACTCTTGCCACATTGTTACTCGATGACCTGATATCCCTATTTTCAAAAAATAAAAATTCGTTTCCTGCCCAAAATTGGGTTTCAGAGTCGTATTTATAAATTAAATCATTTCCTATCGTATATTGTGGTAAAATATCCTTAATAGCGGTACTAAATTGTCCGTTTTGCAATACTACAACTTTTACGTTTTTTAGTGGATTTTGAAATGTAATCGAGTTGGATGTTATCGAAAATTCTACATTATGCTTGAATTCTAAATTAGAAACTGTTCTGGCTCGTTTTATTTGCATGGGAACATTTACTCGTTCTTCATAAAGAATAAATTTTCTTGAAAAAACGACGTCTTTGTTTTCGTCTAGTATTTTTAGCATATAGTTTCCACTAATTCTCAATTGTTGGGTAAACTGATTTGGAATCGACAATTTATAATGAGAATATATTTGTAAAGCATTGACAGAATTCGTATACTCTTGAATTCTTTGATTATCGAAACCCAATAAATATTCGTTTTTAGGAATTTGAGTTGGAATCCAATTGTAATCACAATGGATAATTTCGTAATAATAATTGGCCTCATTTCCGTATAAATCATCAAACTGCATTTGAAAACCTTCTCCTAATTTGAAAATAGGGATTTGGTTTTGACTATTTTGAACAAAGGAAATGGTTTTGATGTTAAAAGGAGGGGGGACCTCATGAATTGTTTGTGCTGACGCTGAAACAATTATCAAAAAAAGTACTGTTTTTCTAAAGAAGGAACCAAGCATAGTATTGAATTGTAAAATGTAAATATAACAAAATATAATTTGCTAAAATTATGCCTAAAATAAATTTGATTGAGCAAGTGCTTATTTAAAACATACTGGGATAACTTCACCCTTAGCCAAACAATATTTTTCTGCCAATTCTGGGGCTATTTTATTGGTATAATCTTCTTCAACAACCGTGAATCCTATACTTCTTAGTTTGTCAAAATAATCCCGACCGTAAATGCGAACGTGGTCGTATTGCCCGAAAATTGCTGCGCGTTCTTTTTGATCCGTGATGGAATCGTCAGAAAAAGTGGTGGTTCTAGCTAATTCTTGCGGAATTTGAAGAATAGCCATTCCACCTTTTTTTAAAACTCTGAATAATTCCTGCATTGCTTTAGTGTCGTCCGGAATGTGTTCCAATACATGATTGCAAAAAATGATGTCATAGGAATTGTCTTCAAAAGGCAAATCACAAATATCGGCTTTCACGTCGGCTAGTGGCGAAAACAAATCGGTTGTGGTGTATTCAATATTTTGTTGATTTCGGAACAATTTATAGAAAGCTTGTTCTGGCGCAAAATGCAAGACTTTCTTTTTCTCGTTTGAAGTAAAAAAATCGGTTTCATTTTTTAAATACAACCACAACAAACGATGTCTTTCCAGGGAAAGTGTACTTGGCGAAAGCGCATTGTTTCTTTGTTTTCCGTAGCCATAAGGCAAGAACATTCGGAAACTTTTATTGTCTATTGGATCCGTAAATGTATTGCCTTTTAATGCTAATGCAAGAACTGGTCGTGCGGCATAACTCAGTCTAATTAATATTGGACGAGGAATGGTATTGAGAATTAATTTAAAAAGTTTTTTCAAAATAGTGAAATCTGTGTTTAAAGAACAAAAGGAATTTTTCTAAACTCATCTTCCTCTTTGCTAACGATTCCCAATGCTTGATATACATAAGCAAAAGTCGATAAAATCTCCGGTTTACCGTCAATAATTGCCACGTCGTGTTCAAAATGGGCGCTTGGTTTTCCGTCAGCGGTAAGGATTGTCCAGCCGTCTTTGAGTTGTTTTATGTTTTTGGTTCCCATATTAATCATAGGCTCAATGGCAACTACCATTCCTTCGACGAAAAGTTTTCCGCGACCCCGTTTTCCGTAGTTGGGCATTTCTGGATCTTCGTGCATTTTTTGGCCCAAGCCGTGACCTACCAATTCCCTTACGACACCATAGCCGTGACTTTCAGTATATTTTTGAATGGCGTTTCCAACATCTTCCACGCGGTTTCCTAGTTTGAATTCTCGGATTCCAACGTATAAGGATTCTTTAGTTACCTGTAATAATCTTTTGGTTTCTGGGGCTACTTCTCCAATCTCGAAAGAATAGGCGTGGTCGCCATGGTATCCGTTTTTAAAAGCACCGCAATCTACCGAAATTACATCACCACTTTCCAATGGTTTGTTACTCGGAATCCCGTGAACTACTTGCGCATTTGGACTCATGCAAAGCGAGTTTGGGAAGCCATATAACCCAAGAAAACTAGGAACTGCACCATGATCCCGAATGAATTCTTCGGCTAATTTATCTAAGTGTAAAGTGGTAACTCCTTCCTTGATTTCGGAAGCAATCATTCCTAGTGTTTTCGATACGATTAATGCACTTTCGCGCATTAATTCTATTTCTTCTCTCGTTTTTGGGATAATCATAATTCAATTTTCAGACGGCAAAAATACAATTTAAAAATTATTTAATTTGGATTCGCCATAATTTTGTAAAGTTCCGAGTTGGAAGTAAAAAAACGATTTTCCAAAGCAATTTGAGAAAGTTGTGCACTCACTAAATTATTCTCTCGAGTATTAATCAGAAAAAGCGAACTCTCCCCTAAAGTAAACAATCGTTCCTCAGATTGCAGCATTATATCGTAATCCGTAACCAATTTGTCAATTAATTTTTGCTGTGTTTTTAAGGACTGGATTTCTGTTTTTTGGGCATTGATTTTGTTTGTCAATTGCACTTTTTCTAGATCACGGATAAACTCGGATTCCTGAATTTTGTATTGCGCTAATTTCAAACTGCCTCGTTCTTTTCTTAAAAACAAAGGAAAATAAAAATCGAGTCCCACTTTGTAATTATCAGAATTATTGGGTATGGTCGGGTTTGGCTGTGCCAAATAAGAATAGCCCACATCTATTTTTGGCAATAGCATATTAGCCTTCATTTTTTTCTCAACAGTCAATAGATCAATTTTACTTTGCAAAGCTTCTATTTTTGGATGATTCAGTACTGAAAATCCCGGATTGACTAAATCGCTTATATTCAAAGTTTCTTGAATGGTTTGACCCAGTTTTTTCTCGGGAATAATCACCTCGGCAAGTTCAAGTGGAATATTGTTTTCAAGCCAAAGAAAGTTCGACAGTTCTAATTTAGCTTTTGTTAGTTTTAATTTAGAATCTTCAAGAGACAATAGTCTATTTTTCACAACAATCCCTGCTTCAATACTATCTATTGCTGGTTTGTCTCCTTCCTTGATTAAAGATTCGATTCCGTTATATCGCTTTTGAGCATTAACATTATAGTCTTCATACAATAAATATTCCTCATAGTTTTTTTTCCAATTGAAATAAGCAACCGAAGCATCATATAAAACGGCTATGGCTTCCAGTTTTTGTTCGGCCTGACTTAATTTGACTTGGATTTTCGCTTTTTGCAAATCGGCCATTCTTTGATTAATAAGCAATCCTTGTCCAAGAGGGACACTTATCCCGAGTGATGTCAACCCATTGCTTGGCGTCTTATTTTGTGGATTGAGATAATAACCTTCGTTTTCATCAAACCCTGCTTTTATGTCGATTCCATACCAAGTCGGGATTTTGAAACTGCTGTTCATTATCGAATAATATTCTGTTCCTTGAAACTGTTTTTTGTTGTAATCCAATTCCAATTTTGGGTCAAAACCACCACGAGCCATCATCAAATTAGCTTGTGCTTTACTGATTTCTAAGTTGGCATTTTTAACCAATGGATGGTATTTTTTTACAAAACCCAAGTACTCGTTATAACTCATTTCTTTGAGATTTACAGGTAAAGTGGATTCGCTTTTGGACTGACCATAAATAGTGGTTCCTATTAAAACGAGTATAAAAAGAAGTTGTTTCATTATTTCTTTTCTTTTGAAGGTTTCTCTTTTCCCTTGTAATAATTGGGTGGAAAACCGTTTAGTGTTCTCCAGAACTCAAACCAAATTGGAACGGTATTTAGTAAAGCAATGGTTTGTGCACCGGAGCCTATACTTAATTGTTTAGGCCAAGAAGCCTCTTTTTTGTCTGGAGCAATAAGGATTCTGAATTTTCCATTGTCACTAATGAAATTTTCTATAGCCACAACTTCACCGCCGAAAGTACCATAGGACATATCTGGCCATCCAGAGAAAACAATTGT
>JBIKPM010000320.1:0-2772 GCA_044357435.1 Flavobacterium sp.
TCTGTTATTCAATACGTCCTGCACTTTTATAAAAAGTTGTTTAGCAATTATTGGTTCGTGTATCCCATCGACTACCGTTTCTTCTTCGTCTTTGTAGCCTTTTATAAAAACACCTCCGTAATACAAATGGTTTCTAAAAATAGATGCAATTGCAGTCATGCTACTTTTAAAACCTTTCGCTTTTAATTTTTTGAACACTTCTTTTTGGTTGTAAATTCCTGTTGCCATTAACTCAAATCCTTCTTGAATGTATTTTGCATCGTCATTTGGAACCAATAGTGGCTTTTTACTTGAATCATTTCCATTTGAATATCCTTTTGGCGCATTTCCAACATATCTTCCTTCTTTGAATGCTCTTCTCATCCCAGAAATAACATTCAAAGAACGACGTTGGTTTTCTACCTCGGGAATGGATAGATAGACAGCCAACATTAATCCTTGTTCAGGAACGGTTAAGTCCAAGGGTTGTTCAATAGCATTGACTTGAATGGAAAGCTGATTGAAAACCCCAATCATCTGATAGGATTCAGCCGTGTTCCTTGAGAATCTATCCCATTTGATAAATATCATTTGGTGGATGTCCTTTTTGTTTTTCTTGCAATACTCCAATAACTTCTTAAATTCTGGTCGCTTGAAAGTTTTAGCTGAAAAATCTTCTCTAAAAATGTGTAAAACATTAAGATTATTGTTTTGACAATAAGTCAATAATTTTTGTTCTTGGTCACGAAGAGAATAGCCTCTTCCGGCCTGTTCATCGGTAGATACTCTAACGTACAGAATTACATTTTTCATCTGCTTTTTTGTTTAATAAGTTGTTTACCGTAACTTCTGTGAAAACGGTTAATAGTTTTAAGATTTCTGAGACTTCTTCGTTTGTGAACTTATTTTCTGATTCTGTGTTTAAAATTTGTTTTGCTTTTTCAAATTCCATGATACCTATAAAAGCGAAAAGGAGTAGGACTTACTCGTTTGTGCTATTAGGTGATTTAGTGCTAAGGGATGCTTAGGACTGCTATAATTATTTTTTTTCTATAATTTCCTTTGTTGAATTTTTTACCACCATGTGTTTTCCATTTCTGAAAATAACTTCTGCTCGGCTATACTCTTTTAGACCTAAAATTGTCCTTAGTTTTTTAGCCTCTTCATCTTTTATATTTTTTTCGTTTATGGTATTAATACTGATGTTACCGCTTTCGTGTTTTATAATTGTAATTTCCTTGCAGCCGTTATTTCTAAAATTATTTAATATTTTGGATTCTTCATTTGAGAATAAACCAAAATTAGAAAGATAGCTTTCCATTTTTTCGTTTTCAAATAGCTTAACTAAAATCGGCACAATTGGAATGTTTATAAATGTATTAGACGAACACGTTTTTGTATAAAAATCATAGAGTTCTTCTTTTTCACTTGAAGATGTTGGATTGTTTTTTATTGTGGCAAAATAATAGTCACTTTTATCAGTTTCTTTTAGTATCATTATTGATGGACTCTTCTTTAATACAAGTGCACTAAAAAGTAAACTACTCAATTCAGATAGAAAAAGACTTGTTTCTTCATCTAAGTTATCTTTGATGGTATCAATAAAATATTGCTTATTGAAATTATCCCCTATTTCTTTTATGGTTTCAGCTGGGTAATAATCCAAAAGGATAGATTTAAATTCGTCATTTGACAATCGTTCAATCTTCTTTTCATAGGTAGTCATGCTAAACATTTCGTCTTTCAATGCTCTGATAGTTTCAAAGTCAATGTTCACATTTCGCATCTCTTTTACAATTATTAACCATAATGCATTAAAAATGTCTAAGTAAACCCATTTACGTTGCGTTTTTCTTTCAATAAGATTATTAGTATCTGCAATTACAGTATTAATTATATTAGCTTCTTTCCACGCAACATATAATCTTGGCTTTACATCTAAAATTGCCAAAGGGATTTTCTTTTCTGATATTTTAGGGTAAAAGTCTTTTAGTTCCATCGTTATATTTTTAGTTCGTACAAAAATAATAAATTTTATTTAAGTTCGTATAGGAGAATAAAAATTTTTTTAACTTTGTTTAAATTATAAATAATAAAGCTATGAAGAGAATTGAAAAAAAATGTAAAAACCCAGAGTGTGACGAAATAATACAATACTTTGAAAATCCAAAGAAGTTGTTTTGCGATTCGACTTGTAAAAGTAGATACCACTATTTAAAAGATACTAAGGAAAATGCTGAAATTATTTCATTGAATAAAGCATTAAGAAAAAACTATAAAATCATAATAAATTTTATTGCAAATGGTATTTTTATTATTGATGCGGAAGTGGCTCGGGCATTGGGTTTTCAAACAAACGTTTTTATGGATTTTAGTAATTTTTCTATCGGTGGAAAACAATACATAAATCTCAGAAGATTGAAAGACGTTTATTTTGTTTATGATGAAGTCAGAAATGTTATCATAATTTACTTTTTCGAAAATAATAAAGAGGTAGCATAAAAAGCATTGAAGATAATCGTAGAAAATCGTCTTTTCCACGATTTTTCCACGTTTTTAAATTTGCTATTATTTTTGCTAAAAAAAACATAATAAATCTCATTTTGTAATAGAGTTTCGGGTTCGACTGCAAAAAAAAGTTTTTATATCTAATAAGAAATATTACAATTAATGCGAATCAAGGGTTAAAAGATTAAGTTTAAAAAAGCGGAAGCGATTTTGCCAAAGATATGAATCAACAGTCCTTTTGCAGACCTTACTTTACTAGCTCTTTGAATATCCGTTTTTTGAATA
>JBIKPM010000321.1:0-2763 GCA_044357435.1 Flavobacterium sp.
CAATTGCCTTTTAAAAATCGACTTGTTGTTCATACTTCTGGAAGTGCCTCAATTGATGTATTGGACAATAAGAATAGGAGGGGAGTTTTTTATCCAGTACAAACTTTTTCGAAAAATAGAGCAATTGATTTCAGTGAAATTCCTATTTGTATCGAAAGTCAAAACGAGGATGATTTTGACCTATTAGAAAAAGTGGCTTACTCAATTTCCAATAAAGTTTTTAAAATTAGCGAGGTTCAGCGTCAAGCCTTGCACGTTTCGGCAGTTTTTGTCAATAATTTTGTGAATCAGCTATACCAAATTGGCAATGAAATTTGCCTTGAAAATAATATTCCTTTTGAAGTTTTAAAACCATTAATTTTGGAAACAGCAAACAAGGGAACAAGACTTTCGCCGAAAGAGTCGCAAACAGGCCCTGCTAGCCGAAATGACCATACAACCATTGAGCGTCATTTGAAATTTTTATCAGATGAATATCAGAGAAATATATATAAAACAATAACCCAATCCATACAAAATAATGGCAAAAAGCTATAAGCAAATAATGAACGACATCACCACTTTTATTTTTGATGTAGATGGTGTATTGACAGATGGCTCTGTTTTCGTAACTGGCGAAGGAGAGATTTTGCGTACGATGAATATTCGGGATGGTTATGCGATGAAAGCCGCTGTAGAATGTGGGTATAACGTATGCATTATTTCAGGAGGAAGCAATGAAGGGGTTCGGGTGAGATTGAGAAATCTGGGTATTACGGACATTTATTTGGGAACGCCCGACAAAGTAGCCACTTTTAAGGAATACATCGAACTTTACGATATTAAACCAGAACAGGTTTTGTATATGGGAGATGACATCCCCGATTATCATGTGATGCAATTAGTGGGATTGCCAACTTGTCCGCAGGATTCAAGCCCAGAAATCAAAGCCATTTCCCGTTATATTTCGCATAGAAATGGTGGAAAGGGAGCCGCTCGTGATGTTATTGAGCAAGTGATGAAAGTTCAGGGAAAATGGATGTCTTATTTTGATGGCAAACTAGATTAGTATTTAGCTTGCTTTTGTGGTTTTCTTTTTTCTGAATAAAATTTGGAAGTTATAACGAAATTCATCCTCCCATAATGATAACAATTTCTGAGGCTACAACAAAGGATTTCAAAGTAATTCGGGAAATTGCCTATGGCACATGGCCTGTGACTTATGGTGAAATTTTATCGAAAGCACAAATTGATTACATGTTGGGTATCTTGTATTCTGAAGAAACTTTAACGGATAATTTAATAAATAAAGGGCATCATTTTCTGTTGCTAAAAGAAAAGAATAATTGCCTTGGCTATGCCTCTTACGAACATCATTATCTGAATACCAACATCACCCGATTGCATAAATTATACTTTCTTCCAGAAACTCAGGGTAAAGGGATGGGGAAATTGATGTTGGAAAGAATTTTCGCTTTAGCAAAAGAAAATAAATCAGACAAAATTTCACTAAACGTGAACCGATTCAACAAGGCTTTTGTCTTTTACCAAAAGATGGGTTTTGAAATTGTAGCCGAAGAGGATTTAGAAATTGGGAACGGCTATTTAATGGAAGATTATAAAATGGAGCTGAAGTTGTAACTCATTTTACTAGTGATAAAACGACACTTTTTCCTATAATTATGCAGCTAATATGTGCTTATAAAGGCTATTTTTTCGTATATTTGGATGTGTAAATTTCTTCCATTTTATCAATAGTTTTTAAAAGCATCTAAGATGAGGGCTACAGTAGTATCATTCCTTTCTATATTTTTTCTAATTAGTATTTCCTGTTCCAAAAAAGACGCCGAAGAAATTAGACCGACCGTTAGTGATGTAACCCAAAGTGTGTATGCCTCCGGTGTCGTAAAAGCGGTTGGCCAATACACCGTTTATTCCACGGTAAATGGGGTTTTGCAAAAAATAAAAGTGGCTGTTGGACAGACTGTTAAAGAAGGTCAGCTGTTGTTTGAGTTGGAACAGGAGAAAGCCAATTTAAACACTGAAAATGCCCGATTGGCCTACCAATTGAGTCAGGAAAGCAATTATTATATTCAGGATAAAATTGACGAGATGGAAATGAAAGTGCAGGCTGCCAAAGACAAATTGGCATTGGACGAATCCATTTACAATAGGAATAAAAGGATAAAGCAATACCAAATTATTTCTGAAGTTGATTTTGAAAGGGTAGAATTGGGATATAAAAGTTCCAAAATCAATTTCGAAACTGCAAAAAAGCAATTGGCACAACTCAAAGCCCAGTTGCAAAGCGATCAAAGTCGGAACAATATCAACTTAAAAATTAGCCAAAAATCCCAAAGTGATTTTAGTGTAAAAAGTGCTTTTTCAGGACAATTGTTTGATATTCCCGTAAAAGAAGGAACTTTAATCACCACCCAAACCCCATTGGCCATTATTGGCGAATCGAATTCCTTTTTGCTTGAATTGGAAGTTGATGAAAATGACATGGTTCTCGTAAACTTGGGTCAAAAGGTTTTGGTGACGATGGACAGTTATAAAGGACAAGTTTTTGAAGCTGTGGTAGACAAAATTTATCCCATCATGCAGGAGCGTTCCCGTACTTTTAAAATAGAAGCCCATTTTGTGAAACCACCACAAAAGCTCTATCCAAATTTAACCGCCGAAGCCAATATTGTCATCAAAACAAAAAAGAAGGTTATTACCATTCCGAAAAGTTATTTGATTCAAGGCCAATATGTTTTGGTGAACAAAGACGAGAAAAGA
>JBIKPM010000322.1:0-2756 GCA_044357435.1 Flavobacterium sp.
GAAGAAAGAGCAGAAATGGCCAAAGCGCCTTTCAATTTAGAAAACTACAAAAAGGCATTGGACTTAAATGCTGTTTATGGCGAAAAAGGATATGTAACCAATGAAAGAAACTCTATCAGACCAACACTTGACGTAAACGGAATTTGGGGCGGATATACTGGCGAAGGTGCCAAAACGGTTATTGCAAGTCAGGCTTTCGCCAAAATTTCGATGCGCTTGGTTCCAAATCAAGATTGGGAGGAAATCACCGAATTGTTTACTAAACATTTCATTAGCATTGCTCCTGCCGGAGTTACCGTAAATGTAAAACCACATCACGGCGGACAAGGTTATGTAACCCCAACGGACAGCATTGGCTACAAAGCCGCCAATAAAGCTTATACTGAAACCTTTGGTGTTGCTGCAATTCCAGTGCGTTCCGGAGGAAGTATTCCAATAGTTGCTTTGTTCGAAAAAGAACTAAAAAGTAAAACAATCTTGATGGGATTTGGTTTAGACAGCGATGCCATTCATTCACCAAACGAGCATTTCGGAATTTTTAATTACTTGAAAGGCATAGAAACGATTCCGTTGTTTTATAAATATTTTGTTGAAATGTCGAAATAGATATTTTTTGGACGCAGATGAATCGGATTCGCAAAAGCGAAAACGCGGATAAAAGCTGATTTTACTAGTTGTTTAATACAATTTTAAATCTGTTTTTATCCGTGTTTTTACTAAGTAAATCCGTTTGATTCGTGTTCTATTTTTATATTTAATCCGTTTATTCTAAATTGAGTAAACGGATTTTTTTTGAAAAAGATTTGGATATTAAATTTATTGTTCTACATTTGTAGAGTTAATTCTAAATATGTAGAACAAATGTCTCTATCCAACTCTGAAGAACAATTAATGGAACACCTCTGGCAGCTTGAAAAAGCCTTTATGAAAGACTTGCTCGAAGCTTTCCCAAAGCCAAAACCTGCAACAACAACCGTTGCAACATTATTGAAAAGAATGATTGACAAAAAATTCGTTGCTTATAACGAATTTGGAAACTCCCGGGAATATTATCCGTTGGTTACAAAAACAGATTATTTCTCGAAACACGTAAACGTATTAATTAAAGATTTCTTTAATAATTCGGCTTCGCAATTTGCTTCTTTCTTTACCACCGAAACTAATTTATCGGCATTGGAACTGGAGGAACTCAAAAAAATAATAGAAAGTGAAATTCAAAAAAAGAAAATATGATAGACTTCATAATCAAATCGTCAATTCCATTGTTAGTTCTTTTAGCCATATATCACTTACTATTGGAAAAAGAAAAAATGCACGTCTTCAATAGGTTTTACTTGTTGTTTAGCCTTATTTTTTCACTTGTAATTCCGTTTATCACAATCGAAGTTATCGAGGAAATAACAAAGCCAATTGTACAAAATAATACATTTCAAATCCCTCAAGGAAGTGGAGTGCTAGTTGAAGAAACTAACTATTTTCCAATACTACTTTGGAGTATTTATGGATTGATTACTTTCTTACTTTCCATAAGATTTATAAGAAACATTCTAAAAATTACGTCCAGAATTAAATCGAACGCAAGAACTGAATACAAAAATGCAAAATTAGTCTTACTGAAAGAAGAAGTGCTTCCACACACTTTTTTAAACAACATTTTCATCAATGAAAATGATTATAACAATCAAAAAATAGAGGCAGAATTATTCTCACATGAACTAACTCACGTTACTCAAAAACATACTTTTGATGTCCTATTTATAGAAATTTTGAAAACTATTTTCTGGTTCAATCCCATTTTTATTTTTTATAAAAAAGCCATCCAACTCAACCACGAATTTCTTGCAGATGAGAAAGTAGTGACCTCGTATGAAAATGTTCCATTTTATCAAAATTTATTGCTTTCAAATGCTAACAATAATCCAGCATATTTTTTAACCAGCAATTTAAACTATTCCTTAACCAAAAAACGATTAATTATGATGACAAAAACCACATCCCAAACCAAAGCAATTTTAAAAAAAATAGCTTTAATTCCATTTATTTTTGGACTAGTATTCTTTTTATGTTTAAAAACAATTGCACAGGAAAAAACAATAACTACGTCAGATCAAAAACCTGTAAAAGAACAATCATCTACTGAAAGAAGAGATGAATACTATGCCGGAGTGCGTTTTGTTTTCAAGGATTGTAACCAAAAAACCATCATTGATAAAAAATACGAAGAACTAACTTTAGAGGAAAAAAACAACCACTTTTTTTATGTTCCAAAACCACTTATAGAAAAATCCCCTTCCAAAAAAGAATTAGAAGATTTCAAAGATTCAAAGAAATATGCTATTTGGGTTAACGAAAAAAACGTTTCTAATAAAAAATTGAATGATTTTAGTCCAAAAGACATTGTTTACTTCACGGGAAGTTCAGTGAAGAATAATGCTAGGAGTAAAAAGTTTCCACAACCTTTTCAATACCATTTTTACACAAAAGATTATTTTGATATAAATTTGAAAAACTCTTGGAAAAAACATAGTGGAAAAGAAATTATAAGCACCGTAAATTGTAAAGACAAATGGGATAAAACAAATAATTTCGAAAAATTAGTTGAAGAGAAAAAGTCTGGAGTAGTAGCGGAAAAAACTGACCCACTAACGGAAAAAACTGATCCACAGTTTCCTGGCGGAATGCAAGAATTTTATAAATTCTTTGGTGACAACTATACAACACCAATCAATTTTAAAGGAAATGGAAAAATATATATT
>JBIKPM010000002.1:0-23396 GCA_044357435.1 Flavobacterium sp.
CCAATATTAGCTTGATTGATAGATTGTTTAAAATACTTGCTGCTTCCAAGATTTACAGAAGCAGAAAAACTTGAATTCGGGTTTGATTTAGAATCTTTGGAATGCGACCATTGTATATTGTAAATTTTTTGTTTTGAATAGTCTGGGTATCCTCTTTCGCTATTGATCAAATTTTCAAAACGAAAATTTAAATTGCCTCTATAATTATATCGTTTTGCATAGGAGGATTCAAAACGCATTCCGTAGCTCCCATTGGTATAATAATCGCCGGAAACTGTCAAATCATAATGGTCATCAAGTGCAAAATAATACCCTCCGTTTTGTAATGAAAACCCTCGATTATTAGAATCATTGTAACTGGGTAGAATTACTCCTGAAATACTGGTTTCTTTACCCATCGGAAAAAAAGCAAAAGGCAATGCCAAAGGAGTTGGTACATCAGCAATAACCATATTAGTCAGCCCGGTTATGACTTTCTTACCTGGGATAAATTTTACTTTGCTGGTTCGGAAATAATACTCGGGATGATCCACATCTTTGGAAGTTGTAAAACGGGCGCCCTTCAAGAAATATACCGAATCATTTTCTTTCTTTGTTATAGCTGCCTTTACTTTGAATTCACCTTGATCTGTTCTTGAATTCCAAATTAATGCTTTTTTTGTCTTGAAATTAAATCGAATGGAATCGGGTTCTATGACATTCCCTCCTTGTTTGAAACTTGGAAATTGAGTAAAAACCCCAGTAGAATCTTTAATTCGCCCGGCATATACTTCGTTTTTTTCGTAATCCATTACGATGATTCCCGACTTTAATTCTATATCTTGGTAGTACAATTCGGCCTTATCATATAAGGTAACGCGCTTTTTCTTTTGCTCAATTTTGGCATAATTTTCAGCCTTGTATTTTACCTTACCCTCAAGAAATGCCTTTTTGGGTTTGATACTATCCTTTTTTAAGGTATCTGATTCTTTATTTATGTAGGCAATGGATTTTTTGGAAGTATCAACACTAATTACAGTGCTATTTGTTTGGTTTTTAGAAGGTATAGCCGTTTGGCTTTTTGTTATATCTTGGGAATATAATTTACAAGATCCAATTGTTAGGAAAATTGATAATAAAACGATATTAAATAAGTTTGTATGCAAAGGTTTAAATGCTATTTTTGTAAAAATATGGCTTGTTTTTTTGAAGTGTCAAACTTACATATAAATTTTTGTCAAAAATAATCAATTAATAGATTTATAGCTGTAGTACCTTAATTATAATTAACTTTTAGATTTATGTATATAATTAGTAGAACCAAACTAATATTTCCTTCCCTTTTATTGATCGTTTCTTCCTTTAGTTTTGGTCAATCCAATGTATTTAAAGTAACCTTGGATGCGGGTCATGGAGCACATGATTTTGGGGCAGTTTATAATGGTCATGTAGAAAAAAATATTGCCTTGGCTATCGTACTTAAAGTGGGAAAAATATTAGAAGAGAATCCTAAAATTGATGTCATTTATACTCGAAAAACAGATATTTTCATCGATTTAATTGAAAGAGCAAATATTGCCAATCGCGCCGATGCCAATATTTTTGTTTCTATTCACTGTAATGCAAATAAAAATACTGTCGCTGACGGCACAGAAACGTATGTGATGGGGATGACCAAAGTGGCTTCAAACCTTGAAGCTGCCAAAAAGGAGAACTCAGTTATTACTCTAGAAAAAGATTACAAACAAAAATATGAAGGCTTTGATCCCAATTCCCCAGAAACCATGATAGGAATGACTTTGATGCAGGAAGAATATTTGGACAACAGTATTTCAATGGCAAGCAAAGTAGAAGAAGAATTTGCGGCCTTGGGTAAAAAACTTAGGCAAGGAGGGGTGAAGCAGGCTCCTTATATGGTTCTCCATAAAGCCTATATGCCAAGAATATTGATAGAAACTGGATTTATATCCAATCCTGTAGAAGGTAATATTCTAGACTCTGAAGAAGGTCAGGATGATATAGCCAATGCCATTGCCAATGCGATAATTAGTTACAAAAAAGAATATTTTGGCAATGGAAATTTGGAAGGTGATAACGACAAACCCTCCAGAAAAATAATTGAAAAACCCATAAAGGACACTGCCACTTCCGTAAAACAACAATTGATGGATGTGCCCGTGACCAAAAAAACATCACCAAATCAAGTTATGGCGGATGGAGTCATCTTTAAAGTGCAGCTTTCAGCAAGCGTTAACAAAGTAGAATTGGATTCTAAAAATTTTAAAGGATTGAAAAATATCTCAATCTCCCAAACAAAGAATCTATACAAATATATGTATGGTGAAACTTCAAATTATGAAGAAGGAAAAAAATTATTGCAAGAAGCGAAATCTAAAGGATACAAAAACGCTTATTTAATTGCCTTTAAAGACGGGAAAAGCATTAGTGTTCAAGACGCACTTAAATAGTATTAACGATAAGTTTAATTATTTTTTATATTAAATTTGTACAAACATTCGAATTTTGACATTAACACGAGAAATTAAAACAGCCATATTAGTCATTTCCGCCATTTTATTATTTATTTGGGGATATAGCTTCCTACAAGGAAAGGATATTTTTACGAATTATAAAACATTTTATGTAGAGTATGATAATGTGGAAGGATTAGCTTCTTCAGCCCCGGTAACTCTAAATGGATTAAATATTGGTAAAGTAAGCAACATAACTTTAGACGAAAACACGGGAAAACTGCTAGTGGAATTGCAATTAAAAACTGATTTCCCTATTTCTAAATCTAGTGTAGCGACTATTTATGAGCCTGGTTTTATCGGTGGAAAACAAATTGCAATTTATCCTAATTTTAGTGATAAAACTTTAGCGGTAGACGGTCAGAAATTGAAAGGGACCACTAAATTAGGTCTGTCTGCTTCCGTGGGGCAAAAATTGGTACCTCTTCAAGAAAAAATTGAAAAGTTAATGCTTAATGCAGACAATCTAATAACCGGCATAAATAATGTTTTAGACAATAAGGGACAAGAGGATTTGAAAAACAGTCTAGCTGCATTAAGTAAAACTAGTGTGGAATTTCACAAGGCTTCCTTAAGTTTGAATTCCATTTTAGATGATAATAAAGTTCAAATAAAAGGAGTGGTATCAAACTTTAATAAAATATCGAGTAATTTTTCCAAGATTTCTGATTCTTTGAACAAAGCCGATTTGGGAAAAACTGCTAAAAGTCTACAAAAAACTTTAAATGATGTAGATGCGATAATGGCTAACCTCCAAGCCGGAAAAGGCACTATGGGCAAGATGTTGAATGACGAAGATTTGTATAAAAACTTAGAAAAAACTACAAAAGAGCTTGAATTGTTATTGCAAGACGTGAGACTTTATCCTACTCGTTACGTAAATGTCTCCCTTTTTGGGAAGAAAAACAAACCTTATGTTGCCCCTGTAAACGATTCGGTTACAAAAGTTAAAAACTAGCAATTATGAGTTATTTGGATAACATATTATTTACAATAGTACTCGTTTTAGGATTTGGTTATTTTTATTCTAATATTAAAAAAATCATTCGGAATATAAATCTTGGCATTGCCGTAAATCGAAAAGACAACCCTAAAGCAAGATGGAAAAATATGGCAATGATTGCTCTTGGTCAATCCAAAATGGTTCGAAGACCTATTGCCGGTATTCTTCACGTTATTGTCTATGCTGGATTTATCATCATTAACATAGAGCTGTTAGAAATCATCATCGATGGGGTATTTGGAACGCATAGAGTTTTCTCTTTTTTAGGTAGCTTTTACGATGTTTTGATAGCTTCTTTCGAAATATTGGCAGTATTGGTTTTATTGGCCGTGTTTGCCTTTTGGACAAGACGGAATATTATAAAACTAAAACGCTTTGCCAGCAAAGATTTGAATGGTTCTCCTCGAAAAGATGCGAATTACATTCTGTACTTTGAAGTGGTATTGATGTCGTTATTTTTGTTGATGAATGCTTCCGATTTGCATCTTCAAAACATTCCAGGAGGCTTTTCCCATTTCATAAAAGCAGGTTCATTTCCTATTAGTCAATTTATTGAACCTCTGTTTAATTCCTATTCGAATGAGATGGTGATGCTTCTTTCGGAAATGTTTTGGTGGTTTCACATTGTTGGGATTTTGATTTTCATGAACTATTTATACTTTTCAAAACACCTGCATATTCTATTGGCTTTTCCAAACACTTATTTTGCCGATTTACATCCACAAGGTCAATTTGATAATTTAGCATCAGTAACCAATGAGGTGAACTTGATGATGGATCCTAAGGCTGATTCCTATGCTGCAGCACCCGTTAACGAAAATGCTGCTCCAAGCAAATTTGGGGCAAGTGATATTCAGGATTTAAATTGGGTACAATTATTAAATGCCTATACCTGCACTGAATGCGGCCGTTGTACCTCTTCCTGTCCAGCAAATGTTACAGGCAAGAAACTGTCCCCTCGTAAAATCATGATGGATACAAGAGACAGAATCGAAGAAGTGGGAAGAAATATTGATGCTAACAAAGGTATTTTTATTCCAGATAATAAAACATTATTAAACGATTACATTAGCCCGGAAGAACTGTGGGCATGTACTTCCTGTAATGCTTGTGTCGAGGAATGTCCAGTTAATATTAATCCGCTATCTATTATTATGGACATGCGTCGCTATTTAGTAATGGAACAAAGTGCCGCCCCAATGTCACTAAATGCTATGATGTCCAATATAGAAAATAATGGTGCACCATGGCAATACAATCAGCAAGATCGATTGAATTGGAAAAACGAAAACTAATATAGTATCCTTCGAAATATTTATCCGTAGCAATAAAAAATCATGTCAGAAAATTTAATAGTGCCCACGATGGCCGAAATGCTGGCTAAAGGCGAGCAACCTGAAGTTCTATTTTGGGTTGGTTGTGCCGGAAGTTTTGATGATAGAGCTAAAAAAATCACCAAGGCTTTTGTACGAATTCTAAATCGTGCGAAGGTTTCTTTCGCAGTTCTTGGAACGGAAGAAAGTTGTACTGGAGATCCAGCAAAGCGTGCCGGAAACGAGTTTTTGTTTCAAATGCAAGCCATGATGAATATTGAGGTTTTGAATGCTTATGAGGCTAAGAAAATAGTTACCGCTTGTCCGCATTGTTTCAATACCTTGAAAAATGAATATCCTGAATTGGGCGGTAAATATGAAGTTATTCATCATACCGAATTTCTAAAATCCTTGCTCGACGATGGACGATTAACCATCGAGGGCGGACAGTTTAAAGGAAAGCGAATTACGTTTCATGATCCGTGTTACTTGGGAAGGGCAAATACTATTTATGAAGCCCCCCGAGATTTGATTCAAAAGTTAGATGCCGAATTGGTCGAAATGAAACGGTCTAAAGCGAATGGACTTTGTTGCGGCGCAGGAGGTGCTCAAATGTTCAAAGATGCAGAACCTGGAAATAAAGAAATAAATATCGAAAGAACGGAAGAAGCGTTGGGAACCGCTCCGGATATTATTGCTGCGGGATGTCCTTTCTGCAATACCATGATGACTGATGGTATCAAAAACAAAGAAAAGGAAGCTACGGTAAAAGTGATGGACATCGCCGAGTTGATTGCTAACGCTCAGGATTTGTAAATAATAAATTGCCCCCCTTATCTTGTTGAAGGGTCTAATACATAACTCATAATCTTAAACTACGATGCTAATTCCTTTTGAAAATTTACCCGAAGAATCCAAAATTTGGATTTACCAATCCAACAGAAAATTTTCGGATGAAGAATTTTCTGAAATTGAAACTGCTTTACAATCCTTTCTCGAAAATTGGGAAGCTCACAGCGTGGGTTTAGAATCGTCATATCAATTAAAATACAATCGATTTATTATACTTGCGGTAAATCAGGAAGTTCAATCCGCAACGGGTTGTTCCATTGACGCTTCGGTGCAATTTATCCAAAAATTAGAGCAAAAATACAATGTCGATTTGTTAGACAAAATGAATGTTACCTTCAAAAACGGGGAGCACATTGCCCACAAAACCCTGATTGATTTCAAGAAAATGGCCAAAGAAAAGGCGGTTACCGAAAACACAATCGTTTTCAATAATTTGGTTAATACCATTGAGGAATACAACGAATCTTGGGAAGTTCCGGCTATGGACAGTTGGCACAGTCGTTTTTTTTAAAAATGTTTCTATATAATAATTTTATTTATCGGAATTGGTTCCATAAAAACAGGTTTGATGCATTCCATTTTGAATGTACGCTTTTCACTTAAATTTGTTTTATCAAAATACAAATATGAAAATAGCTATTGTTTGTTATCCTACGTTTGGTGGAAGTGGAGTAGTCGCAACGGAATTGGGCCTTGAATTAGCCCGTCGTGGCCACGAAATTCACTTTATTACGTACAGCCAACCGGTTCGTTTGGCGTTGCTAAACCCCAATGTTCATTACCACGAAGTCAACGTTCCAGAATATCCCCTGTTTCATTTTCAGCCTTATGAACTGGCTTTATCCAGTAAATTGGTCGATATGGTGAAACTCTATAAAATAGAATTACTTCACGTACACTATGCCATTCCACACGCTTATGCGGGTTATATGGCCAAGCAGATGCTCAAGGACGAAGGCATTAATCTCCCAATGTTAACGACCCTTCACGGCACTGATATTACCTTGGTAGGAAACCATCCCTTCTATAAAACTGCGGTAACCTTCAGCATTAACAAATCAGATTTTGTGACCTCGGTTTCCCAAAGTCTGAAAGAGGACACGATTAAATTATTCAATATAAAAAATGAAATCCAGGTAATTCCAAATTTTATTGAATTGGATAAAAATAGTAAAGACTTCAGTACCCCTTGTAGCCGCTCTGTTATGGCGACCGAAAAAGAAAGGATTGTCACCCATATCAGTAATTTCAGAAAGGTAAAAAGAATTCCTGACGTGATTAAAATCTTTTATAAAATTCAACAGCAAATCCCTGCAAAATTAATGATGGTGGGCGATGGTCCCGAAAAAGAAAAAGCGGAATATTTATGCCAAGAATTAGGTATTCTGGACAAGGTGATTTTCTTCGGCAACAGTAATGAAATTGATAAGATTTTGAGTTATACCGATTTATTCTTGCTGCCATCAGAAACCGAAAGCTTTGGTCTTGCCGCTCTAGAAGCCATGGCGTGGAGCGTTCCTGTTATTTCGAGTAATTCGGGCGGTTTGCCTGAGGTGAATTTTGAGGGCGTTTCAGGATATTTAAGTGATGTGGGTAATACTGATGAAATGGCTGAGAATGCCTTGAGGATTTTAAAAGATGACAGTGTTTTAGCCGAATTCAAAAAGAATGCTTTGTCCGTTGCAAAACAATTTGACATAAAAAACATTTTACCCCTATACGAAGATTTGTATCAAAAAGCCATAAATAAATTTTCATGAAAAAAGTTTTTATACTGGTGCTCATTTTGGTTTTTTTTTCCTGCGCCACAACGGTCAAAAAACAAGAAAGCAAGCCTTTATTCGAGGTCTTGACCCAACAGGAGGACGGTGGTGCCAGCATTTGTTTTTTCGAAATTCTATCCGAGCCAAACGAAATTGTAATGCTACAAAATGATTCCAAATTAAAAAATAAAATAAGTCCGAGGGATATTCAAACTTCTAATTTTATTGTTATGAATATGGGCGAGAAAGCAACCGGAGGATATAAAATAGAGATTGAAAGCGTTGTTGAAACCGATAAAAATATAATCGTAACCACAAAAGAAATAACTCCTGAACCCAGCACAATAGCTGTAGAAGATATTACAACCCCTTATTGTGTAGTCAAAATAAATTCTAAAAAGGAAATCATCATTAAATAAACAATCCCGTCCTAATATTTAGAACAGGATTGTTTTTATGGTCAAGTGAAAATTTAGAATTTGTATCGAACTCCCAAAGCAATATCTGGAGAAAAGGTATCTAAATTACTATTGGTATACTTGTAATCTCCAAAACCAAGTTCAGGTCTTACATCAAGGGATAATTGTAATGGTATGTCAAAATTATATTCGATTCCTACATCTCCTGCAGCAAAAATAAATGTACCATTGTTATTATTACTGTTGCTCCAGCTACCCAAACCTCCACCAACTCCAGCATACCAGTTGAAATCTCCATCGATATTCCAAACCCATTGGTAAATTCCAGCTAGTTTAAAAGCATCAACATCTTTACTGTTCCTCCAACCTAAATCCAATTCCAGTCGGTTAATGTCTGACATTCCTCTTTGATAGGAAACTTCCCCTCCAAAACCATCGTTGCTGCCTAAACGCAATCCTAATGCATTTTTTGAAATGTTTTGAGCCTGTGTGGTAAATGTTAATCCAATTAACATAAAAGCCGATAAAATAATTTGTTTCATAAATAAATATTAGTTTTTACAAATATAAAACTAATATTAATCTAAAAAAGTATAATATAAATTAAAAAAAAATCTTGATGATGCTATTTTTTTATATGGATTTTTCTTTCGTATGTATATTGTTATCTAAATAATTGACAAAACTTTATTCCGAAATATCAGGTTAACCTTTTAAACTTTGAACTAAAATAGTACTTTTGTTCAAAACTTAGAACAATGGCAGGAAACAGCTACGGAACACTATTCAGGATAACAACTTTTGGAGAATCACATGGAGAAGCTTTGGGCGGCATTATTGATGGTTGCCCCTCTGGGATTACATTAGATTTTGAAGCCATTCAATTTGAAATGTCTCGAAGAAAACCGGGTCAATCCGCAATAGTTACCCAACGAAAAGAACCAGATGATGTGCAATTCCTTTCCGGAATTTTTGAAGGTAAAACCACTGGAATGCCAATTGGTTTTATAATTCCAAATACGAATCAAAAATCAGATGATTATTCTCATATAAAAGATAATTATAGACCCAGCCATGCTGATTATGTGTATGATAAAAAATATGGTCTTCGCGATTATCGTGGTGGGGGTCGCAGTTCGGCTCGTGAAACTGCCAGTAGGGTAGTGGCGGGAGCCGTTGCCAAACAAATATTACCCACTATCACCATAAATGCCTACGTTTCTTCAGTAGGGCCCATTTTTCTGGATAAACCTTACCAAGAACTAGATTTTTCAAAAACCGAGAGCAATCCCGTTCGTTGTCCAGACGAAGCATCGGCCGTCATCATGGAGGAATATATTCGTGACATTCGAAAACAAGGTGACACTGTTGGAGGAACTGTGAGTTGTGTGATTCAAAATGTTCCAATTGGTTTGGGTGAACCTGTTTTTGATAAATTACACGCCGAACTTGGAAAAGCCATGCTTTCGATAAATGCCGTAAAAGGATTTGAATTCGGAAGTGGTTTTTGTGGAACGGAAATGAAAGGAAGCGAACACAACGATTTATACAATCCTGACGGTACCACCAAAACGAATCTTTCTGGGGGAATTCAAGGAGGAATAAGCAATGGAATGGATATTTATTTCCGTGTGGCTTTCAAGCCTGTGGCTACTATCATGCAAAAACAAGAATCACTTGACAATAAAGGAAAGATTACCGAAATGACAGGAAAGGGACGACATGATCCTTGCGTTGTTCCTAGAGCGGTTCCCATTGTTGAAGCCATGGCTGCCATAGTTCTTGCTGATTTTTATTTGATAAATAAAACCTACAGCACTAATTTCTAGAACTCTCGATTCTCATTGAATTTTTGATTTATCTCCAGAGTACAATTTTATTGGTGGAAAATCCAAAAAAGAATTGTCGCTTTTATCGGGTATTAAAAATAACCAAACGAAATGATGCAAAACGAAACCCAAAAAAGCTCTTTATTAGGAAATTTGACCGTTCAAATCCTTATCGCCATGTTGCTGGGAGCAACCTTGGGTATTTTCATCCATAATAATTATGAAGTTGATTTTGCCAAAGAATTCAGTGATACAATCAAAATAGCAGCAACTGTTTTTATTCGCTTGGTGCAAATGATTATTTCGCCATTGGTGTTTACCACATTGGTGGTGGGAATAGCTAAGCTTGGTGATGTTAAAGCCGTTGGGAGAGTGGGAGGTAAGGCATTAGGATGGTTTTTTTGTGCTTCTTTTGTTTCGTTGTTAATAGGGATGTTTTGGGTAAATATTTTGAAACCTGGAGTAGGACTAAATTTGACAAATGTCGACTTAACCGCCGCTGCCGAAGTTGCCGAAAAAACACACAGTTTCTCCGCACAAAACTTTATGGAGCATATTATTCCTAAAAGTATTTTTGAAGCGATGGCGAATAATGAAATCTTGCAGATTGTTATTTTCTCCATTTTTTTCGGATTGGCAGCAGCTTCCATAGGAAGTTATGCCAGGCCGGTTATCACGGCATTGGACAAAACTTCGCATATAATTTTGAAAATGGTGAATTATGTGATGAAATTTGCTCCTCTGGGTGTTTTCGGTGCAATTGCGGGTGTTTTTGCAATAAAAGACTTGAATGAATTGGTCATTACGTATATTAAATTTTTCAGTTCTTTCTTGATTGGAATTTCATCTTTATGGTTTTTTCTGATTATTGTAGGATATATTTTCCTTGGAAAAAGAATAAAAACATTGCTAAATCACATAGTAAGTCCACTGATAATTGCTTTTGGCACCACAAGTAGTGAAGCTGTTTTTCCTAAACTTACCGAAGAATTAGAACGTTTTGGAATAAAAGACAAAATAGTATCTTTTATGTTGCCCTTAGGGTATTCTTTTAATTTAGACGGAAGCATGATGTACATGACTTTTGCTAGTATTTTTATTGCGCAGGCCTATGGAGTTCATTTGGATTTAGGAACGCAATTAACGATGCTTTTGGTCTTAATGCTTACCAGTAAGGGAATTGCTGGAGTTCCTCGAGCGAGTTTGGTTATCGTGGCCGCCACTTGTGGTATGTTTAAAATTCCCATCGAAGGAATTGCTTTGATTCTTCCGATTGATCATTTTTGTGATATGTTTCGAAGCGCTACGAATGTGTTAGGGAATGCCTTGGCAACATCCGTTGTTGGAAAATGGGAAGGTCAAGATGAGAAAGGTATAGGCTAATACTGAAATTATAATGTATATTTGAAGCAGCAATACTTATCTATGTATCAATTACGAATTGTTGTTTACACCCTTGCCTTATTATTTCTGAATTTTTTCAGTAATCAGGCTTCTGCACAAACAATATTACCTTCTAAAGAAGAAACAGCAATTTTGACCAAGAAAGCAACGCAATACATGCGTTCCGCTAATTTTGATAAATCGCTAATCACTTCACGAAAAGCATTAGATTATGCCAGTATTATAAATGACAACAATCTAATATCCATTTCCTATAATATAATTGGTGTGAATTACAATTATTTAGCTGAATTTGATAAAGCAATTTTGTTTTATAAAAAAGGAATAACTTATGCCAATAAAACAAGTAATGACACTATTAAATATCAGTTAAACAATAATTTAGGCAATACATATTGTTTCGAAAAAAAACAATATGGTATTGGAATAGATTACTACAAAAAGGCATTAGAATACAGCCAAAAGGCAGCTGATACAACTCAGATTATGCTAACCAAATTGAATCTTGCTTGGGCATACTTTGATATTGATGCTTTTAATGATGGTTTTCCATATTTGAAATTTGTTAATAAATACCATTCAAAATTCGGAGACAAATCAACCATTGTTGCCTTGAACATGCTCAATGGTATGTATTACGGCAATAATGGGGAAAATAAAAAAGCAGAGTCTTACTTTCAGAATGCCATAAAATCAGGAAATTCGGGAGAGGAAAAGACGGATTTGTCATTTTCGCATCATGAATATTCCAAATTTTTATTTAAAAATAGGGATTATAAAAATGCTTATAAAAACTTGGAACTTTACTACAAAATCACCGAAGAACTTTATAATAAAGAAAAACTGGCGAAAGCAAATATAGTTGGAATAAATCTGGAGCTAGATGAATATAAAAGAAAGGTTGATGAAATTGGAATCGAAAACAAATTGCAAACTCAAAGTTTAAGAAATTCCAAAATTATTCTTATTTTGTTTTATGGTATATTAGGCGTATTATTATTGTTACTGTATTCGCTTTACAATAATTACAAATTTAAGAAAAAAAAGAATGCTGAACTTACTCTGGCCAATCAAGAGCTAGTAATTGCAAAAGAAAAAGCGGAAGAAGCCTCAATGTTAAAAACTCAATTTGTATCAACCATTAGCCATGAATTGAGAACACCATTGTATGGAGTCGTGGGTATTACAAATATGCTTTTGGATGAACATAAAGAATTAGAAAACAGTCCACATTTGAGTTCCCTTAAATTTTCTGCCAGGTACCTATTGTCTTTAGTGAATGATGTCCTTCAAATAAATAAAATAGAAGAAAATAGGATTGTCCTTGAAAGTTTAACTTTCAATATTTCGGATGAGATCAATATGATTAAAAATTCACTGTCCTTTTTGGCAAAGAATAATGGGAATAAAATAACGGTCAAAATTGATTCGGCCATCCCGGAAAGTTTAATTGGAGACAAATTAAGATTTTCACAGATACTGATGAATTTAGTGAGTAATGCCTTGAAATTTACAAAAAATGGGGAGGTGTTTATTATTGCAAACTTGGTAGAAATTAAAGATAAGTTGAACTTCGTTGAATTTCAAATTATTGATAATGGTATTGGTATTGCGGCTGCTGACCAAGATAAGATTTTTGATAAATTTGTTCAAGTTGGAAGAAAAGAGACCGATTATCAAGGCACAGGGCTGGGCTTATCCATAGTAAAAAGGTTATTGCATCTGTTTGGCAGTTCTATTTCACTTGAAAGTAAATCGGGGCAGGGTTCGACATTTACTTTTACGATAGCATTTGAACATGATCCAGATAGAACAATTGAAATTATAAATAATATTCAAGTTGATTTGACGGCAAAACAAATATATAAAGTATTAGTCGTTGAGGACAACAAGATTAACCAACTCGTTACCCAAAAAATCATTAAGAAAAACAATTATATTTGTACAATTGCTGATAATGGATTTCAGGCTTTGGAAATTTTGGAAAAAGAATATTTTGACGTCATCCTGATGGATATTAATATGCCGGTGATGAATGGTTTTGAAACTACAAGAAAAATTCGGTTCAAGGGAATAAAAACACCTATTATTGCGCTAACAGCTTTTACAAAGGCCGAAATAATCGAAGAAGGTATTTCTGCGGGTATGAATGATATAATAATAAAACCTTTTGAGCCCGTGAAATTGTATCAAGTGATTATTGACCAAATCAATAAAACAAAAAATGCTGGTTGATTCCAACATTTTTTGTTTTGTATATTTCTTGGAAACTAAAGGTTTGGCAATCTGCAAAATGAGCGGTAATTAAATTCTAAACCAATGAACTTGTCCTTTTTTCCTATTTCTTCGGAAGGGGTAGAAGAATAATACATCAGTGTACCATTGTCAGTTTCAAATTTAAAATCTTTTTTTTTCATTTTTTGTGCTGCTAATTCAGCTTCAATGTTGGTATCAATTTCTTTTAAATTTACAGATGTCAGACCACCATTTAAAGCAACAAGATTTCTATCTGTCGAATCAAATGATTCTCTTGTAATAAAATCATCAAAATAATTGTTAACTGATTTCTTCATCATTGAAGGAAATATTCCCTTTCTTTTAATTAAAGTTCCCATAATTTTAAATGTTTTTAATTGTTAATTTTAGTTATTCTAATTTAGTAAAAAAATGAAATTCATTTTAAAAAATTAACAAATAATTAACACATCAAATACCTGACTATTAATGCCTTAGATATAAATAAAACTTTTTCAATTTTCAACCAAAAAAGCTTTAAAATAAATTATTCCCCGAAAAAAATTATAGTAAAATTTTTTGCCGTTGATTAAAAAAAAATTGTATGGATTATAAATAACAATGCATAATCCCTTTGGGGCATGCCACTTTAGGAATTAAATAAGAATGAGGTCTTTTTGCTGGAGTGTCCCACAGGAACTATACCAAATGTGTAGTTTACGGGTTCACGATAAAATAAAAAACCATTTGAAATTATATGAAATTTCAAATGGTTTTGTGATTTACTCGAAGAAAAATTCAACAAGCAATCTTATTTGATTGGGATGGATTTTAACGTTTTCCTTTTTGCACTTTCTTTTTTGGCAATGGCAACATGAAGAATCCCATCTTTATAACTAGCTTCAATTTTGTTTTCATCTACTGTTTCAGGCAAACTGAAAGTTCTACAAAAAGATTGATAGTTAAATTCTTTTCTAACATAATTTTCTTTTTTTCTGACTTCTTCAGTTTCTTCTTCTTTTTCAGAAGAGATCATTAATATATTATTATCAATTTCAACTTTGAAGTCATCTCTTTTCATTCCGGGAGCTGCTAATTCTACTTCTAATTTAGTATCGGTTTCTTTTAAATTTACCGATGGCAAATTAGTGCCTAAAGCGGCAAAATTTCTTTCAGACCAATCAAATAAATCTTTTACGATAAAATCATCAAAAAAATTGTTTAGTGGTCTACTTACCAACGACGGGAACAAGCCGTCTCTTTTAACTAATGTTTCCATAATTTTTGATATTTAAATTGTTTATAATTAATTACATAAATTTATGAAAAAATGCTCATCCGTAAAAATTACATAACATATAATTAACATATAATTAACTGATAACAAGAAAGTTAGTGTTAAAAAAATGCCTTTTAGTTTTTACTAAAAGACACTTATGAAATATTAAAATCAGCTTGTGGGAAGCAAGTTAATACCAGCGTTTTTTGTTTTGTTTTGACGCCTCAGATTTTCTGGATTTATGGGCACCACCACTTCGGTTAGAATTTTTTTCTGGAGAGGCCGGAGCTGATTCTGGACTTCCGGAATGCCAGTGGTATGGATGGTCATTTATGGTTTTTACATCCACTTTTATCAGTTTTTGAATGTCTTTCCAATATTGATGTTCGTCTTTACTGCAAAAAGAAATCGCGATTCCTTCATTTCCGGCTCGACCTGTTCTGCCTATTCGGTGTACATAAGTTTCGGGGATATTGGGTAAATCA
This sequence comes from Flavobacterium sp., assembly GCA_044357435.1. GTDB lineage: Bacteria > Bacteroidota > Bacteroidia > Flavobacteriales > Flavobacteriaceae > Flavobacterium. Next base: position 15,093 of record JBIKPM010000002.1, read on the forward strand.
AAATTGATAACAAACGGCAATTGGTCTATGTCAATTCCACGAGCCGCAATGTCAGTTGCAACCAATACGCCAATTTCCTTCTTCTTAAAAGCATCCAAAACACGTTGTCTTGCATTTTGTGATTTGTCACCGTGAATGGCTTCGGCTGCAATGTTATTTTTACGCAGTGCTTTCACTACGTTGTCAGCACCGTGTTTGGTTCTGGAAAAGACCAAAACATCCGACAAATTTTCATTCTTTATCAAATGGTACAACAAATTTCTTTTTTCTGTTTTTTCAACAAAATAGACGTGCTGTTCCACGCTTTCGGCTGTTGACGAAACTGGAGAAACTTCCACTTTTTCGGGATCTTTCAAGAACATTTCTGCTAATTCCCGAATGGCAATGGGCATCGTGGCCGAAAACAATAAAGTTTGTCTGTTTTTTGGGGTAAGCTTCACGATTTTTTTGACGTCGTTGATGAAACCCATGTCCAACATTTGGTCGGCTTCGTCAAGCACTAAGGTATGCAAATGGTCAAAATCAATAAAACCTTGTTTGTGTAAATCAAGTAGTCTCCCCGGTGTTGCAACCAGAATATCGACACCTTTTCGCAAAGCATCCACTTGCGGAACCTGTGATACCCCGCCAAAAATGGTGAGTTGGGTCAGGTTAGTATACTTTCCATAAGTGTCAAAACTTTGGCCAATTTGAACAGCTAATTCTCGAGTGGGTGTCACTATCAATGCCCTAATTTCTTTGGCTTTTTTTGAGGAACCAACAATTCTATGCAATTGGTGTATAATTGGAATGGCAAACGCGGCCGTCTTTCCAGTTCCGGTTTGTGCACAGCCTATTAAATCCCTGCCGGATAAAACTAGCGGGATAGATTGTTCTTGTATGGGAGTTGGGTTAATATAGCCTTCTTCAAATACGGCTTTTTGTATACTTTTTGAGAGTGATAAATCTTCGAATAACATATTTTGTGTATTAAATATCCAGTAATAAGTTGATGGATAGCGCAGCAAAGATAGGTTTATTTGTGGATTTGTTAATTTGCTTCCTTGGTAATTCTGTTAAATGGGAATTTGCATCCGGAAAATAACAAATTAACGAATTGCCTTATCGCTGTTGGATTTTATGAGGTCTGTGACCAAATAACCAATAAGTTTTCCAATTAAATGATTGTTTTTTTCTTCTCCCAAGTCTGGAGCCCCTTCACAAATGTGTAAATAGGCCGCTTTTTTGTTTTTGCCAAAATAGGAGATGAATTGTCTTAATTCTTCAATAGAGAAACCACTCAGGGTCATGGCACTGCTGGCGATACCCGGAATTGCATCAAGATCTATTTCGATGCCGAAATCATCACTTTCAATGAATTTCATTGCTTGAACAAGCTCATTATTGAAGTCCTTTTCTTTTCTGATTTTGATGCTGTCGTAGGTGTTGTAGCGCACCCGGTCTTCAATCTTTTTAATGATATCCAACACGCTTTTGGAAGTGTGATTTTCGTGCAATCCAAAAATGAAGTACTTTTTTAGAAATCCTTCCTCATATGCATAAGAAAAACCATTACCGCTATGTCGTCCTTCCAAAATTCTAAAATCAGAATGGGCATCAAAGTTTATGGCATTGATGGTTTTACCCTTGGCAAGGGCCGTACCTTTAATATTTCCGTAGGCATTGTTATGCCCCCCACCAATAATTATTGGAGTTTTACCGGATTTTATAATATTGAAAATGATATGAGAAACTTCTTTGTCAATTATTTCGACCAATTGGCTTAGTCTTTTCCGATCGTTGACATTATTAAAATCTAAATTTTTGACTTCTTTCATTTCTTCACAAACGTCGAGTTTTCCTAAAACAAGGAGTTGGCTGCCCTTGCAAAAACGATTGTGTTGAATATTGGCAATACTCTTTATGGCACTGTCCCATGCTGACGCAGCACCCGGTCTGCCGAAATTTGCCCTTACACCGATATCTTCCGGTATTCCAAATAAAACATATTTTGCTTCACATGTTTTTAGAAATGAAATGGGTTCCGCTTCTTTTGGAATTGTCAACATTTTTTCGCCAAATTTTATTTCCCCACTTCGGTGGTTTGTAATTTTAGCAAGGTCATTAACGGTGAATAGAATCAGCTTTTCCATAAAAGTTTATAAGGTTCAAATATAATATATTTGATGAGAATTCGTTATTAGGTCGAATTATATTATTAAATTTGTATAAAAATATTTAAAAAATGGAAAATCAACAAAGTAGTTCAAGTTTAAAAACAATAATTGCTATTCTGGCAATTTTATTAGTAGGAAGTTTAGTTTATATTTTTAAAATCACATCCGATGCAAAAGGGGTGCAAACTGAACTGACAAAAACCGTGTCTGAAAAAGAGGGGGTAATGAAAGATTTACAAGATTTAAAAACAACCTATGATGCTGCGATAGCAGAGAACACCTCGATGTCTGAGGAGTTAATCAAAGAAAGGGAAAAAGTGGTAAATCTTATGGAAGACCTAAAGAAATCGAAAGGCGATGTCGCTTCTTTGGCAAAATACAAAACGCAGTTCCTTAAATTACAGGGAGACATGAAGGTTTTATTAGCCGAAAATGAAGGTTTGAAAAAACAAAATACAACTTTAACCACGCAACGTGACAGTACTATTGTTGTATTGGGGGAATCAAAAAAAGCCAATGAAGTGTTGGTGGTCAAAAATGAAGATTTATCAAAAACAGTAGAATTAGGATCTAAGTTGACGGTTTTAAATATGAAAACATCAGCTTATAAAATGAGAAGCTCTGGAAAGCAAATAGCTACTGAAAGAGCCGGCAGAGCAAATGTTTTGAAAATTAGCTTTACTATTGCCGAAAATAAAATTGCCAAATCAGGGGATAAAACCTATTATGTACAGGTAATTGACAGCAAAAGCAATGTTTTGGGAGACAAGAAAACGGAAACTTTTGGGGATAAATCATTATCATATAGTTTTGTGACTAATGTAAAATATGCAAACAAAACAGTAGACGTTTCCGAAGATTTGCCCGGGAAAGATTTTGCAAAGGGAACTTATTTTGTCAATGTTTTCGACAAAGACGAATTGGTTTCTAAAACAAGTTTTACTTTAAAGTAAAAGATAATCAGTACCATAAAAAAAAGAGGAGCAAAACGCTCCTCTTTTTTTATGCCAAAAAATGTATTATGTCTTATAAATCACTCCGAAACCTTGATTTCAAACATTTTGTCCCAGTTTTTTCCGGTTACAAAAATGGTTTTAGTTTTAGGATTATAAGCGATTCCATTTAAGACTTCGGCTTTAGGGTATTGAATTAATTTTCTTAATCCTGACATATCAAGAATACCTTCGACTGCTCCGCTATTTGGGTTTACTATTGCAATAGCATCTTTTTGCCACACATTACAATATATTTTTCCGTTAATCCATTCCAACTCATTAATGCTCGGAATTTTGGAATCTCCGGAATATACATTCACATAATCCACCATTTTCTGGGTTTCAGGATCCATTTTCCAAATTTTTTCAGTTTTGTCGGTTTGGTAAATGTATTTTCCATCATTGGTCATTCCCCAACCTTCGATGTCTTTGTCATAAGTGAAAGTTTTTTCTAATTTCCAAGTATCGGCATTGTAGATGAAACCCGTTTTTTCCTGCCAAGTCAGTTGATAAATTTTATTGTTTAAAAAGGTAATTCCTTCTCCAAAATAGCGGTCATCCAATTTCAAACTCTTATAAATTCTTCCGGTTTTGTAATCTGTTTTTAAAAGTTTAGAACTTTGATATAATCCGATACTTTCATATAAGGTGTCTTTATAAAACTCTAAGCCTTCTGTAAAAGAGGCAATGTCATGAGGGTAGGTGTTAAGAACCGTGTACTTAAGCAACTTAGGTTCTATATTAGAGCCCAATTCAATTCTGGATGTGGTTTGGGCACTTTCCCCTTCAAAATAGACCAATGCTTTCAGATTCTGGTATCCCAATTTTTGATCTTTTAACTGGAAAGACAGTTTAGCAAGCCCTTTTTTTGAACCAATTTTTTTATCGTTTAGATAATATATAACACTGTCAATCTCTTTGGAATTTGGGTTCAATATTCCCAATTCCAAAGTCTCCTGTGAATGATAGTGTGCCGCAAATTTAGATTCGTCAAAATTAAATAGGGAAGTGTCATTGTTTTTTTTATCCCCACAACCTGTAATGGCTATTCCTAATAAAATGAAAGATAGGAAGTTATAATTTTTCATACATTAAAATTTTAATAATGCAATATACAACCTTATTTTATAGACACAAAGCCCTTGCAAAAATATAAAATACATCGTATATTTGCATCGGCAAGTCCTACACGACCAGCTCCTGCAAAATCCCCCAGGATGGGAACATAGCAAGGGTAAGTGGTTGAGCGGTGCGATGTAGGTCGCTTGCCATTTTTTAATGATTGTAGCTTTCAAAGAACCCGAGCGAAGCGAACGGAGTTTTACTAATCTTTTTTCTGTTTTATTATCTTCCTTCAGGAAGATTTTTTATTTTTGGACCTTTCTGAGTTTGAGTTAAAGCGGAGGAGTTGCGCCAGAATTAACAAATACGCAATCAATATCCTTATCACTTAACCCATAATGCACAACCAATAACATATATCCTATAACAATGGAAAAAGTAGTTTTGATTACAGGAGGTTCTTCGGGAATAGGGAAGTCTATTGGTGAATTTTTACACCATAAAGGATTCATCGTATACGGTACTAGCAGAAATCCCGAACGCATACTCAATTCCGTCTTTCCCTTAGTCGCCTTAGAGGTTCGAAATACGGAATCAATAACTGCAGCTGTGGTCAAAATTATTGCCATTTCAGGACGATTGGATATTGTCATCAATAATGCCGGTGTAGGAATAACGGGCCCCCTGGAAGAGATTCCAATGGAGGAAATCAAGAATAATTTCGAAACCAATTTCTTTGGTCCAATTGAAGTCATGAGAGCCGCTTTGCCGCAAATGCGTTTGCAAAAATCAGGACTAATTATTAATATTACCTCAATAGCAGGCTATATGGGTTTGCCGTACCGCAGCGTGTACTCCGCCTCGAAAGGCGCCTTGGAATTAATTACCGAAGCCTTGCGAATGGAAGTGAAATCTTTCGGAATTCAGATTACCAATGTGGCTCCCGGTGATTTTGCCACCAATATTGCCTCTGGGCGTTTTCATGCACCGGTAATTAAGGGTTCTGCTTATGAAATTCCGTATGGAAACACTTTGAAAATGATGGACGAACATGTGGATAGTGGCAGTAATCCTCATGAAATGGCGGAAGCGGTTTATCAAATTATCCAAAACCCAAGTCCAAGAATTCATTATAAAGTAGGGCTTTTTATGCAGCAATTCTCGATTGTGTTGAAGCGAATTTTACCGGATAAAGTATATGAAAAAATGCTTATGAATCATTATAAGTTGTAATTTTGCAAAAAAAATATAACTATACAATTTAATATATAAATATTTATGAAATTTTTTATTGACACGGCTAATTTAGCTCAAATTAAGGAAGCGCAAGCATTGGGCGTTTTAGATGGCGTAACCACTAATCCGTCATTGATGGCCAAAGAGGGAATTACCGGAAAAAACAACATTTTGAAACATTATGTTGACATTTGCAACAGCGTTGATGGTGATGTTAGTGCCGAAGTAAATGCGCTTGACTACGCTGGAATGATCAAGGAAGGCGAAGAATTGGCCGAATTACACGAGCAAATTGTGGTGAAATTACCAATGACCAAAGAAGGCGTAATGGCTGCCAAATACTTTTCGGATAGGGGAGTGAAAACGAATGTCACTTTAGTATTTTCGGCAGGACAAGCCTTGTTGGCCGCCAAAGCCGGTGCAACTTATGTTTCTCCTTTTATTGGTCGATTGGATGATGTGTCTACCGATGGTTTGGCACTTATTGAAGAAATCCGATTGATTTATGATAATTACGGGTATGAAACCCAAATCCTGGCCGCTTCGGTGCGTCATACGATGCATATTGTAAACTGTGCCAAAATAGGTGCTGACGTGATGACGGGACCACTTTCGGCGATTTATGGCTTGTTGAAGCATCCATTGACTGATATTGGTTTAGCTCAGTTCGTTGCCGATTTCGAAAAAGGGAATAAGTAATTTTTCTAAGGTAGTGACCAAAAAAAGTCGCATTTCAATTTGAAGTGCGACTTTTTTTTATTGGATTTATAGTTCTAGGGATTAGTGTTCCCCAATTATTTTCTTGTCAAAGGATAGACCTTAACTCCTGAAAATGCTTTTTACATTACAAGGCGGATTTAAGTTATAAATTGACACGTTAATAAAAACGTCTATTTTTTTGTACTTTTGCAAAAAAATAAAAATATATTCATGTTATCAATTAATAATTTATCGGTTCAGTTTGGCAAAAGAATTTTGTTCGACGAAGTAAATACGGTCTTTACAAACGGCAATATTTACGGTGTTATTGGCGCTAACGGAGCTGGAAAATCTACGTTTCTTAAAATAATAGCGGGTGAAATGGATCCCACTTCAGGACACATTCACTTGGAACCTGGAAAACGTATGTCGGTTTTGAACCAAAATCACAACATGTTTGACGAACATACAGTTCTCGAAACCGTGATGATGGGCAACAAGGTTTTACATAAAATTAAAACCGAAATGGATGCTTTGTATTTGGATTATTCCGATGAAAATGCAGATAGGATAGGGGAGTTGCAAGTACAATTCGAAGAATTGAACGGCTGGAATGCCGAGTCAGATGCGGCTTCAATGCTATCGAATCTGGGTATCACCGAGGAGAACCATTATACTATGATGGGAGATTTGGAGGGTAAAGTAAAAGTTCGAGTGCTTTTGGCACAAGCCCTTTTTGGCAATCCAGATTTGCTTATTATGGATGAGCCTACGAATGATTTGGATTTTGAGACCATCGCTTGGTTGGAAAATTTCTTGGCCAATTATGAAAATACCGTAATCGTAGTTTCTCACGATAGACACTTTTTGGATGCAGTTTGCACCCATATTTCGGATATTGATTTCAGTAAAATAAATCACTATTCCGGAAATTACACTTTCTGGTATGAGTCCAGCCAATTAGCCGCCAAGCAGCGTGCACAACAAAACAAGAAAGCAGAAGAAAAGAAACAGGAATTAGAAGAATTTATTCGTCGTTTTTCTGCGAATGTCGCCAAATCAAAACAGGCTACTTCCCGTAAAAAGATGATTTCCAAATTGAATATTTCCGAGATAAAACCTTCAAGTCGCCGTTATCCTGCCATCATTTTCGACCAAGAGCGTGAAGCCGGTGACCAGATTTTGAATGTACAAAATTTAAGCGCTTCCATCGAAGGAGAGGTTTTATTTAAAGGGGTTGATTTGAATATGGCCAAAGGCGACAAAATTGTTCTTTTCTCGAAAGATTCTCGAGCAACAACCGCATTCTACGAAATCCTCAACGGAAATCAAAAATCGGATTCTGGAACTTTTGACTGGGGTGTAACCACTATTCAATCCTATTTACCGGCAGAAAATCATTCCTTCTTCGAAAGCGATGATTCATTGGTGGACTGGTTGCGTCAGTGGGTAAAAACCGAAGAAGAGCGTGACGAAGTAAATATTCGTAGTTTCTTGGGGAAAATGATTTTCTCTGGCGAAGAAGCCTTGAAAACCTGTCGTGTTTTATCAGGTGGCGAAAAAGTACGTTGTATGTTGTCTCGAATGATGATGCAACGTGCCAACGTTTTGATGCTTGATGAGCCTACAAATCACTTGGATTTAGAGTCGATTACGGCATTCAACAACTCATTGAAAAACTTTAAGGGTTCCGTGATTTTCACCACACACGATCACGAGTTTTCACAAACAGTAGCCAATAGGGTTATTGAATTAACTCCAAATGGAGCAATAGACAGATATATGACATTTGATGATTACTTGGATGATGAAAAAGTACAGGAGTTAAGGGTGAAAATGTATTCTTAAAAATATTTAAACCGTTTCGAAATCGAAACGGTTTTTTTTATAATAAAAAGTAAATTTAGGATTAACAAAAAAATTATATCTTTACAACCCAAACAACACTTCATTATGAGTCAAAAAATATTGCTCACTTCAAAGGAAGTCAATATCATTCTGCACCGTTTGGCCTGTCAGTTAATCGAAAAGCATCTTGATTTTTCGGATACCATTTTAATTGGAATACAACCACGAGGCACTTTCTTGGCGGAGCGATTAAAAGATTTGTTGGAAAAAGAATATAAAATTACAGATATTGCATTGGGTTATTTAGA
>JBIKPM010000323.1:0-2746 GCA_044357435.1 Flavobacterium sp.
TGCCAACACATTTACACTACAAATTTTAGCGGCAAGTGTACCACTTTTTTCGTTTCAAAAAAGGCATCTTCAAAAAAGTCAGATAAATTATATTCCGTAGCTTTCGGGAAATCCTTCAATTCTTCGGTTAAATCGCCGCCTTTGAGATAGAGAATTCCGTTTTTGAGTTCGTGTTTGTTGTTCTTTTTAATTTTGGTTCGAACCCAAGACACAAAATCCGGCATATTGGTCACGGCACGACTCACGATAAAATCGAAATCGCCTTTTACCAATTCGGCACGCAATTGTTCGGCTTTGACGTTTTTGAGTTCCAAAGCTTCGGCGACAGCCTGGACAACCTTTATTTTTTTGGCAATGACATCTATCAAATAAAAACGCGTTTCCGGAAAAAGAATCGCCAAAGGAATGCCGGGAAATCCTCCGCCAGTTCCCACGTCCAAGACATAAGTTCCTGGTTCGAATTTTATTATTTTGGCAATTCCCAAGGAATGCAAAATGTGTTTGGTATATAATTCATCGATATCTTTTCGGGAAATGACATTGATTTTGGCATTCCAATCGTGGTATAAAAAATCCAGTTTTGCAAATTGCTCCTTTTGAATAGCAGTTAAATTGGGAAAATACTTCAGAATGGCATCCATCATTAAAAATTTTAACAAAAGTACAGTTTTTAGTTTTGAATATTTAACGCAATTTTACAGATTGAAAATTTATAATAATTATCTTTGCAACTTATTCAAAATTAATAATGAGCGACATCACCCCTACATTTGCAAAGCAAGATAATTTAAAGTTTTTTAGAACGCTTAACTCCCGGGTGAACAACTACTTCAAAGAAAATAATATTGAAAAAACAGGAAACTGGAAGTTATATTTAAAAACAGCCATTCTATTCACTGTCTTTTTAGCCCCTTATTTTTTAATTATCACCTTGACCGAAATGCCTTTTTGGGTATTTCTTTTACTTTCGATTGTCATAGGAATTGGAATGGCGGGAATCGGAATGAACGTAATGCATGATGGAAATCATGGCTCTTATTCTAATAAAAATTGGATTAACAAATTCATGGGTGGAACCATCTATATTTTAGCAGGAAACGTATACAATTGGCAAGTACAACATAATGTCTTACATCACACCTATACTAATATTCCTGGACACGACGAAGATTTAGATGCGGGACGAGTAATTCGTTTTACCAAAGAAGCAAAATGGTTAAATTTCCATAAATTCCAACATTATTACTCTGTATTTTTATATGGCTTATTGACTTTTAACTGGTCTTTGACTACCGATTTTAAACAAATGAAGGCCTACCTAAAAAGAAATTTATCTTATGGTGAAGCGAAAAATCCAAAAATACTTTGGACAACTTTAGTCATTACAAAAATAATTTATTTCGCTGTTTGGATTGTAATTCCAATGGTTTTAGGCATTTCTTGGTGGAAAGTTTTAATTGGATTTTTCATTATGCATTATACTGCAGGATTAATATTGAGCATCGTTTTTCAATTGGCTCATATTACGGAAGAAACATCCAATCCACATCCAAATGAAGATGGCGAAATGGAAAGCACTTGGGCAATTCATCAACTATTTACAACGGTTAATTTTGCTCCAAAAAACTTCATAGTAAATTGGTACACCGGAGGATTAAACCATCAAATTGAGCATCATTTATTCCCTAATATAAGTCATGTTCATTATGGAAAAATTGCAAAATTTGTTAAAGAAACCGCACAAGAATGCAACCTACCATATTATGAATACAAAACAATGAGAAGTGCCGTAATTGCCCATTTCAAGCACCTGAAAGAACTGGGAATGGAACCAGCAATATAGAAAAGATACACTGCGGTGCGTCTCAACAAAACCAATTTAATAAACCAAAAATTATATTTTAATGAGCAATCCACTTTCAGACAGAATTAACAATCTGGCTACATCACAAACACTAGCCATGGCGGCTTTGGCCAGAGAATTAAAAGCACAAGGAAAAGATATTATCAGTTTAAGTTTAGGCGAGCCTGATTTCAATACGCCTGATTTCATTAAAGAAGCTGCCAAAAAAGCGATTGACGAAAACTACAGCACCTATTCTCCAGTAGAAGGTTATGGTGACTTGAAAGATGCCATTTGCAGAAAATTTAAAAGAGACAACGGATTAGAGTACAAACCATCTCAAATTGTGGTTTCAACAGGCGCAAAACAATCGTTGTACAACATTGCACAAGTAATGTTAAATGAAGGTGACGAAGTGATTTTACCGGCACCTTACTGGGTTTCTTACTTTGAAATCGTAAAATTATCAGGTGGAGTTCCTGTGGAAGTTCCAACAACTATAGAAAGTGATTTCAAAATCACACCAGAACAATTAGAAGCGGCCATCACGCCAAAAACAAAAATGATGTGGTTCAGCTCCCCTTGTAATCCAAGTGGTTCTGTATACAACCGCGAAGAATTAACGGCTTTGGCCAAAGTATTGGAAAAACACCCTCACGTTTATGTTGTTGCCGACGAAATCTATGAGCACATTAATTTCTCGGGGACCTTCTGCAGCATCGGTTCAATTCCGGGAATGTTGGAAAAAACCATAACTGTAAACGGGGTTGCAAAAGCTTTCGCAATGACAGGTTGGAGAATTGGATATATTGGCGGACCTGAATTCATCGCAAAAGCCTGTACAAAAATACAAGGACAAGTAACTTCAGGAGCAAATTCAATCGCACAGCGTGCCACAATTAC
>JBIKPM010000324.1:0-2739 GCA_044357435.1 Flavobacterium sp.
TTTTCGCTCTTTTTCATACAAAGCAGGACTAATAAAGTTCCATAATTGCAACAATATATATGGGAAAGCCAAAATAAATCCGGCAGTGATACAAGTCCAAACTAAGATGTTGACTTGGCCTTCCACGTCTATATTTTGGATAATAAATGGCATTTCAGTAACGCAAATGCTATCGGCAAAACCCAATTCGTGGGATAAGTCACAAAAAAAACGGTAGGTAATAAAATCTGGACTTTTTGGGCCAAATATAATAACGTCAAAAATATAGTCACTGATAAAAAAAGTAAAGGTGGCAAAGATCAATACAGCCACGGTGCTCCTAATTAACAGCCATCTTAATTCCTCGAGATGGTCTAAAAACGACATTTCTTTGAGCTGCTTTTTTTCCATTATACAATTCCTTCTTTTAAAATGTCATGCAAATGCAACACACCTTTATAATCAACATTGTCAACCACAATCAGTTGGGTGATGGCGAAATCTTCCAGAATATTCAATGCGTCCGCTACCATGGTAGTGGATTGTATGGTTTTAGGATTTTTGGTCATAATATCTTTGGCCGTCAAATGGGTAAAAGTATCGTTTTCATTCAGCATTCTTCGGATGTCACCATCGGTTATAATTCCGATTACTTTTTTGTTTTCTACTACAGCAGTAACACCCAATCGTTTTTCTGAAATTTCAAAAATTACTTTTTTTATGGACGCATCGGGAGTAACCATAGGTTTCATGGAATTTTCAAGCATGTCCTTTACGCTAAGCAATAGTTTTTTACCTAAAGCTCCTCCAGGATGGTATTTGGCAAAATCCTCGCTGGTAAAATTCCGTAGTTCCATTAGACAAACGGCAAGTGCATCACCCATCACAAGTTGTGCAGTAGTACTGTTGGTAGGAGCTAGGTTGTTGGGGCAGGATTCCGCATCAACGGTGGTATTTAAAACATAATGGGATTCTTTTGCCAAAAAAGATGTCATATTTCCGGTAATGGCTATTAATTTGTTTCCAAACCGTTTCAGTAAAGGCACTAGGATTTTTATTTCGGGGCTATTGCCACTTTTTGAAATACAAATGACCACATCATCGGCTTGAAGCATGCCTAAATCGCCATGAATGGCCTCGGAAGCGTGTAGAAAAAGCGATGGAGTCCCGGTAGAATTGAATGTGGCAACCATTTTTTGAGCAATAATCGCACTTTTTCCAATACCGGTGACAATCAATCTCCCTTTTGAATGGAATAGAATTTGAGTGGCTTCGGCAAAGTTAAAGTCAATATAATCAATTAGTTTTGCTATGGACTCGCTTTCGGAAAGAATGGTCTTCTTCGCCAAAATCAATATGTTTTCCTTTGTATTCAAAATAGAATTAGTATAAAATTTGCGTGTGTAAAAGAAATTACTATCTTTATGTGTCGCAAATTTAGATAAAATACCATTAATAAAGAATGAATTCAAACGAAATTGACATCCACAAAGAATTAAAGAAGTATTTTGGCTTCAGCCAATTCAAAGGTTTACAGGAACAAGTTATAAAAAGCATACTGAATCGCGAAAATACATTTGTGATTATGCCAACGGGTGGCGGTAAATCACTTTGTTACCAATTACCAGCTCTTGTTCAAGAAGGTACAGCCATCGTTGTTTCCCCCTTAATTGCTTTAATGAAAAACCAAGTTGATGCTATTAGAAGTTTGTCTTCCGAAAATGGTGTTGCTCACGTGCTGAATTCTTCTCTTACCAAAACAGAAATTACCCAAGTCAAAAAAGACATTACCTCTGGTTTGACAAAACTATTGTATGTCGCTCCAGAATCATTGACCAAAGAAGAATATGTGAATTTTCTTCAAACCGTTCCGATTTCTTTTGTAGCTATAGATGAAGCCCATTGCATCTCAGAATGGGGGCATGATTTTAGACCAGAATATAGAAATCTAAAACATATTATCAAGCAATTAGGCGATGTTCCCATCATTGGTCTTACGGCGACGGCTACACCAAAAGTGCAGGAAGATATCCTGAAAAATCTCGATATGTCTGATGCAACAACTTTCAAAGCATCGTTTAATAGGCCTAATTTGTATTATGAAGTACGTACCAAAACCAAAAATATTGAATCGGACATAATTCGTTTCATCAAACAACACAAAGGCAAATCGGGGATTATTTATTGCTTAAGCCGCAAAAAAGTAGAAGCCATTGCCGAAGTTCTGCAAGTAAACGGAATAAGTGCCGTGCCCTATCATGCCGGTTTGGATGCTAAAACACGTGCCAAACACCAAGACATGTTCCTCATGGAAGATGTGGATGTCGTGGTGGCAACGATTGCCTTCGGGATGGGAATTGACAAACCCGATGTTCGTTTTGTTATTCATCACGATATTCCCAAATCATTGGAAAGCTATTACCAAGAAACGGGTCGTGCCGGTCGCGATGGTGGCGAGGGACATTGCTTAGCCTATTATTCCTATAAAGACGTTGAAAAATTAGAAAAATTCTTGTCGGGAAAACCCGTTGCCGAGCAGGAAATTGGTTTTGCCTTATTGCAGGAAGTGGTGGCTTATGCCGAAACTTCGATGTCGAGAAGAAAATTCCTGTTGCATTATTTTGGTGAAGAATTCGACAACGAAACAGGCGATGGTGGCGACATGGACGACAATGTTCGCAATCCAAAAGTCAAAGTGGAAGCCAAAGACCAAGTCGTTAAATTGCTGGAGGTGGTTCGCGACACTAAGCATTTATACAA
>JBIKPM010000082.1:0-8020 GCA_044357435.1 Flavobacterium sp.
ATAACATTGTAGGACAAATCGAAAAACAAATCGAAGTCATTAAAGCATTCTACCACATTGATGAAGAAACAATATTCCTGGAAAGTGCTATATTCAAAATAGAATCCAGTTTGTTATTCGACGAAAGGCAAATCCAGAACATCATCAAGGAAAGTCATTCCGAAATAGTGACAGTATCCAGAGACTTTTTCGTGATTTCAAAATCAGGAAAACGATCTGAAATAAATGACTTATACAACAAATTAAAACCTTTCGGAATCATGCAATTCGCGCGTTCCGGAAGAATATCCATTTCCAAAGAGAAAATGGAAATATCAACTTTATTAGAAGAATTAAAATCATAAATTAAATATTAAACAATGGCAAATTATTTCAATTCATTACCACTTAGATTACAATTAGAACAATTAGGCGTTTGCGAATTCATGGATCAATCCGAATTTGCAGATGGTATTTCTGCATTGGCAGGAAAAAAAGTAGTTATCGTAGGTTGCGGCGCCCAAGGGTTAAACCAAGGGTTAAACATGAGAGATTCAGGATTGGATATATCTTATGCTTTGCGTGCCGAAGCGATAGCCCAAAAAAGAGCTTCTTATATGAATGCTGCAGATAATGGTTTCAAAGTGGGTACTTATGAGGAATTAATCCCAACGGCTGATTTAGTTTGTAATCTTACGCCAGACAAACAACACACTGCCGTAGTTACTGCTATCATGCCTTTGATGAAAAAAGGTTCCACTTTAGCTTATTCTCACGGTTTTAATATTGTGGAAGAAGGAATGCAAATCCGTAAAGACATCACGGTTATTATGTGTGCTCCAAAATGTCCAGGTTCAGAAGTTCGCGAAGAATACAAAAGAGGTTTTGGAGTTCCAACGTTAATTGCGGTTCACCCAGAAAATGATCCAAACGGAGAAGGTTTTGCACAAGCAAAAGCTTATGCAGTTGCCACTGGCGGTCACAGAGCGGGAGTTTTGAACTCTTCTTTCGTTGCCGAAGTAAAATCAGATTTGATGGGAGAACAAACTATCCTTTGTGGCATGTTACAAACAGGTTCTATTTTGTGTTTTGACAAAATGGTTGAAAAAGGTATCGAACCTGCTTACGCTTCAAAATTGATTCAATACGGTTGGGAAACTATTACTGAGGCCTTGAAACATGGTGGAATCACTAATATGATGGATCGTTTGAACAATCCTTCAAAAATTGAAGCTTTCGAATTGGCTGAAGAATTAAAAGACATCATGCGTCCATTATTTCAAAAACACATGGATGACATTATCTCTGGTGAGTTTTCAAAAAACATGATGATTGACTGGGCAAATGACGACATCAATCTATTGACTTGGAGAGCTGCAACAGCTGAAACCAATTTCGAAAAAACAGCTCCAACTGCTGCGCATATTTCAGAGCAAGAATATTTTGATAATGGCGTTTTGATGATTGCCATGGTTAAAGCAGGTGTGGAATTGGCTTTCGAAACAATGACACAATCAGGAATTATTGAAGAATCCGCTTACTATGAGTCCTTACATGAATTACCTTTGATTGCAAACACCGTGGCAAGAAAAAAATTATACGAAATGAACAGAATCATTTCTGACACTGCAGAATACGGTTGTTATTTGTTTGATCACGCTTGTAAACCGCTATTGACTGACTTCATGAAGACTGTTGAAACTAAAGTAATTGGAAAACCTTTTTCAACTTCAAACGGAGTTGATAATGCCGTACTCATTGCTGTAAACAACGAAATTCGACAACATCCTATCGAAGAAATAGGGGCTTGGTTGAGAGAATCAATGACAGCCATGAAAAAAATAGGGTAGTACAATATCTCACTCATCAAGAGTACTGGGATATTTGATTTTACATTGGTTAAAGCGAGATAGAAATTTTCTATCTCGCTTTTTTTAAGGAACTTATTTATTGATAACGACTTTATAGGTTTTAGAATTTATACCATTAGATATTTTTACAAAATAAATCCCGTCATAGACAGTATCAGTGGGTATGAAACACAATGTACTTCCGGATAATATTTTACTCTTCTCTACAACTTGTCCCAATTCATTGATTAATTCAACTTTTAAATCTTTTTCAACGAAATCTAATTGCACAGCAATAAAATTTTGAGCTGGATTTGGGAAAACGTTAATCGTAGCATTTTGTAAATTAAAATCATTGACAGCAAGAGCAGTATATGTGACCGTATTAGTCTCAGTTACTGAAGCAACTTTGGCAGCTGTTACATTACCGTAAAATGTGGGGCCGATTACGTATGGATAAACTGAAGTATTATTAGCATCCACAGTACAAAAATAGCAATAAATTCCGGCTGGATATTCGGGTGTTACACTAAAACGTCCATTATGCGAATCTAAATAACTGGCATCCGATGGATGAGAAATATATTCATAATCCTCTCGAAAATAGCCATTAAAATAGGTTGCGCCAACAGCTGGACCATTTGTTCTTGTAGTTGCTGTTTTTAATTGATAACTTGATTTCATTCTGGTAATTCCTCCAGTTCCATCTACATTTGCATAACTATAAGCGCCATATATAGGGAACCCATCATAAGCAAAACCCAATAGAGGAGAGTGTTTTGAAGTGTTTATGGTGTATAAACCTTCCGAATCATATAAACTACAAATAGAGGAGTAAGAATTGGAAGTAGTAGTATCATATTTAAAGGCACTAGGGTTTTGGTGATGATGATAATTAGTGCCTGCAGGATGTCCTTTAGCACAATCAAAACCAAGCTTTTCGGCAGGGATAGCATCTCTATTCCATGCTTGAGTTGTTCCTGGACCACCGGGACAGGCAGTTCTACCCGGTCCGCCACAAAGAGAACTTGTAGTATTATTCCAAGCTACACCATCTCTATAATCAAACAAGGAAACACCATTGATAAACACCCCACAATTACCCGGGCTTGTGGCTGTTGCTGTACCTGTGTTTTGTGTAGGATTTAAAGGAAATCTATAAATGGCTGCCTGATTTCCCGCAATATTAGTGTTTCCATCACCAGAAAAAATACCGGTAGGATACGTTGGAATTCCTGTAGCATTCACATAGACATAATTTCTGGAATATCTGACCTGTTGACAATTTGCTAAAACTGTCATCGCAATGGGGGTATAATTGCCGGAGCTATAATAGCTTCAGTAGG
This sequence comes from Flavobacterium sp., assembly GCA_044357435.1. Lineage (GTDB taxonomy): Bacteria > Bacteroidota > Bacteroidia > Flavobacteriales > Flavobacteriaceae > Flavobacterium. The sequence continues at coordinate 3,176 of JBIKPM010000082.1, forward strand.
TTGAGTTATTTTGTAACCAAGAAGTTATTACTGGGTTGGTTTGTGCAAAAATGTTACAACTTATAACAACAATGAAGAAAGTTATTATTTTTTTCATAAGGCTATAATAGGTGTTTTTATTAATTCATATTTGATTTTTCTCCACGATAAAAAATTCGGCATCCAAAAGATTCTGATTTTGAAACAGTCACTCTTTTTCCTTGCAACAATTGGTCAACAGCATCAGTCAGATAATGATTTTTCGCCTTTTCAGGTTCTCCGGCATTGTCATCTATTGCCCCTTCGTAATTTACAATGTATTTCCCTTTTATTTTCCAAATCACGAATGCCTGTGGGGTATGCGCGGCGTTAAATTGTTTTGCGACATTTTGTTTTTTGTCTTGTAGGTACGGAAAATGAAGTTGTTCTTTTATTATTTTTTTCTGCATTTGTTTGAATGATTCATCCCCATAGGCCAAGGTATCCATCGAATTTATAGCCATTAACGGAACGCCCATTTTTTTATATTTAGCATCCATCTGATTCAGTCGTTGAGAATAAAATTTTGCCATTGGACATTTATTACAAATAAAAACTACAATAAATCCCTTAGCATCTTGATAATCGGAAAGAGATACCCATTTATTAGTTGTTGCACTTTTTAATTTGAAATTTGAAATGCTTTTACTTTTATCACTAAAAGTAAAACTACAAAAGACAAATAGTAATACTAAAATATAAAAAAATAGCAAATGCTTTTTCATAAATTATTTTTTTATAAATTTTTTGGTATTCAGGCTTTTAGTTTGTTTATCCATCATTTGAAAAGTGTATACGCCAGCTTCTAGCGATGAAATATCAATGCCATTTTGCCATTGTGGTTCTGGCAACATCATTACAATTCTTCCTGTAATGCTAGCAATTGTTACATAATAAATTTCGGCGGAGGCATCTTTTAAACTAACAAACAATTTGTCATTGGCAGGATTGGGATACAAATTAAACTTGGTCGAAGGACTAAAATCAGTTGTGGCTAATGTGCTTTTCACAATAAATTGCCCCATCATCCCCCCGTCTTCATGACCTGCAAAATGGCAATGATACATATAGGGATGATTGATATCTGAGTCGGCAAAATCATCAAATTTACCTATGAAGGTTACAGACTCATTTCTAGGTAAATAAAAAGTATCTTTCCAGCCACTTTCATGAGTTCCAACTTGAGTGGCCTCTCCATTTCGTGCTACAATTTTGAATTCTATATCATGCAAATGAAAGGAATGACCAAATATATTGTTGTTGGTAACAGTCCATTTTTCAATGTCGTTTAAATTAACTGTTTTGTTGATTGTTGTTAGTGAAAAAGGGGTATTGTCAAATGTAAAAGGTGTTGTGGCTTGTCCGCCAGTAACTGTTAATGTTCTTGTTGCATTTATAGGAGTTGTTGCAGTCCAATAAGTGTTATTTTCTAATGAGGTAGGAACGCTAGTAATTGGTGTTGGTGTAGTTGTTTTAGCTTCAACATTAATATGTAAAACAGTAAAATCAGTATTGTTCAACAAACTACCGAATTGACCACTTGTGTTTTGTTCTCCACCGGGAAAACCTAAAGGTTGTCCCGAATTATAAGCTTTTAAATCCAATGATGAACCCACGGCGTCATTGCCTAAATTTACCATGATCTCAATACGTTCCCCCACCATTAATTTTACTCTGGTAACACCTACAGGAGCATTTAGTAAACCACCGTCATTGGCAATGACATAAAAAGTTCGGTTATCACTAAAGCCTAAATTATATCCTCTTTCAATTTCAGCGTTAAGAATTCGTAATCTGACATATTGTTTTGGTAGCGTATATTGCGCATTTGGCGTTCCATTGGACAACATATAATCGCCATATACTCGAGTTGATGCTGGTGGAGTCACAAAAGTATTAGTCGTTGCATTGTAACTTCTACTGGTTAATGCCAAAACAATATCGTCCACACCATAAGTTCTAGGCAAAGACAGAGCTGTTTCGGCAGGATCTTTAACAATAATAAATCCGCCGATGCCTTTAGTTATTTGTGCATGGGTTGTTTCATGTAAATGAGGATGATACCATAATGTTGCGGCCTGATTCATCACAGTCCAGTAGGGCCGCCAAATCGTTCCTGCTGGAATAATTTGGTGAGGACCTCCATCCATAACTGCCGGTAAGTGCATTCCATGCCAATGCAATGTTGTTGATTCTTTTAAATTATTGGTCACATTTATATGTACTTCATCCCCTTTGTTTATAAAAAGTGTTGGACCCCAAAATGTCTCATTGTTTATAGTTCCTGTGACAGTTTGATTTCCTGTCACTAATTGTTTAGTTGATTCGTGTATATTTAGATTAAAAGTAGTGCCGGTCAAAGCCTCAGGCATCGTCATTGTGTTATACTGGGCGTGCATCACTGTTGAAAAGACAAACACAAATATGGAGACAATTGATTTTTTCATTCTTTTTAGGTTAATGTTAAATTTTTAGACGAAAATTAAAGTTTTTTCTTGCGATGTTATTAAATTTATTTTTTCGGAAATGAAAAACGCTTTTCAAATAGGAATTCATTATCCGTTAAAGTCTTCAAAAAAACAACTAAATCTACCCTTTCATTGTCGGATAGATTCATGGGCTTTGATAATTGTTTGGGTAACTTTTTATTGCTCCCTAACGAATTGTAATGTTTGACAACTTCGGTTAATGTTTTAAATCGGCCATCATGCATATATGGAAATGTGAATTGAACATTTCGTAAAGTTGGCACTTTAAATCGCAAATAATCTTCTTGTTTAGTGGTGATTTTCATTCTGCCAATATCATTTAAAGTAGTGTCAATCGCTAGGCCGTTATTCTCTAATTTTTCACTGGTAAAAAGGGGCTCGTTATGACAGGAAGCACAATTGGTTTTAAACAATTTATATCCATTTTGTTCTTGCTCGGTAAATGTAACTTCTTTTCGCATTACTTTGTCATATTTTGAATTTGACGAAACCAATTGCAATTCAAATTGAGATAATGCCTTTAAAAGCCTTTGCCCCGTAATTTTCGGATCGCCAAATGCCTTTTCAAATAATATTGGATATTTTTCAGTTTTTTGAAGTTTGCTAACTACGTGTTCTAATGTTTCATCCATTTCTACAGGACTTGTAATGGGATTTAATGGCTGCACATCCAGATGGTTGACTCCTCCATCCCACATAAAACTTTTCGACCATGCTAAATTCATTAAGGTCATCGAATTTCTTGTGCCAATTTTGCCATCAATCCCATGGCTTAGATTATGGTCAACGTGTGTAAATCCAGTAGCTTGCAAATGGCAACTGGCACAAGAAATAGTACTATCCCGTGATAAAATGGGATCATAAAACAAATTCCGCCCCAGCTGAAAACCTTCTTCCGTGAGAGGGTTTTTAGAAAAATCGTAATGAGGTTTTGGCCAACCTTTTGGCGTTTCCAAATAAAGAGGTGTCGTTTCCTTAATAGCAAACGCCAATGAGATCGTAATCCCTAGCATCAAAATATGTTTTAGCTTAATTTTCATTGGTTATAAACATAGTAATGCTGTAATCGGCAATTTGCATGGCTTGAGTACTTGGAATCATGACACTATTAATTTTTGAAAGTTCCAGTTGGGAAAATAATGCTGCCACATCCACATTTATTTCTACGGTAGAATTCGGTTTTTTAGGTTCTAACACTACTTTTCTCATCGCATAATTCGGTTTCATATAGCCACCAATGTGAAACTGAAATTCATTTTTTCTCATTTTACAACTCGAGCTTCGTCCTTCCAATTTCATATTGACATAACCACTTTGCCAAGCCCAATACATTCCTTTTGTTGGATCTAAATCACCTTCCAAAGCGCCAGAAACGCTAGCTAAACTATCAATGCCAACAGAAAATGAAACTTTTGAAATGACTTTATCGGCAATCTTTTCAATAGGAATTCTGCAAGAATTCGGAATTTCTATATCGATTAAATGATAACTGTCTGGTTCGGAATAAGTAGTTTTATCAGAATATTCAAGTTTTAAATTTGAAATATAAAATTTGAAAACGGTTATCTGCAAAGTATCTTTATTTCCAGAAACATATTCTTTTTTTAATTCTAATGGTTTATCCCGAAAAGTCAAATTTAGATTCACAAAAATGCTGTCTTTTTTTTCTTGTGCCAAAGCCACTTGAAAAAAAAGAAATAGTGTCAATACTATTAGGATTTTATTCCTCATTATTATTTCTTGGTGGGTGTGGCGGATGATTTTCATCTCTTGGAGGTCTCGTATAATTCTCATCACAAGCGGAGTTAGGGTGCTTTGCATCTCTTGTAGGTCTGGAATGATTTTCGTTCGGAAAGGGTTTACTTCGATTAGAAAATAATTTAACTAAGTCTTCGGTCAATGAATTGAAATCCTCTAATTGCTCTTTGGTACAAATATTTCGTATGTCTTGAAAATGGTTGAAATGTGTTTCGTCAATTTGCGTTTCATTTGTGGATAGTAAATTGATCAAACTGTCTTTTAACTTTTTATTAATAGTGGTTTGTTTTAATTGGGAATACAATTCACTTTTTAATGCTTTAATTTGATTGTCTAGCGAATCAATTTTATTTCTATGAACAGCAATTAACTTTTCATATTTGTTAATTTGATTGGGGTCAAAATGTAATTTTTTGATTATAATTTCTTTAGGTGTTCGGGTATTACTTCCTTGGTTTAAATGTTCTAAATGGGGTCTGTTAAAAAAAAGAAAACAAATAATCCCAACATTAAGTAACAATAAACCAATAACGGAAAATGTAAGTAGTTTTGTTTTGTCCATAATAATTAATATAATTGG
>JBIKPM010000325.1:0-2708 GCA_044357435.1 Flavobacterium sp.
CCCAAAATTAGGTGGTCAATTTAAACTGGAAAGTGGTGGTCAGTTTGCTCCGGAAATGGTGGTCAATTTAGACTGGAAAGTGGTGGTCAATTTGACCGGATTTTCCACAGCACCTTTAAAACCATTTTCTAGTAAATGCATATTTCCACTTAAATAAAAATACACATATTTGGCATAGACAGACTTCAGGTCTTTGGGTTGTGTAACAAAGCAATCTGTGGAAACTGCAAATTTATCATTAGAATGATGAATACTAGCCAAACCACCAGTGCCAAAAATTAAACTTTCCTTCTCAAATAAAAATTCATTTAATGTTTTAGATAATGTATCGCTCGAAGTGTAAAAAGGATATTTACCTTCACCTAGTTTAAAACCATCACCAGCTTTTATTTTTGATTTTTTCTCAAAAGAAAAAATATCTTTAAATTTTACTTTCTCCATTATCCTAACATTTTTTCTAAATCTATCATTGCGTCCAAACGTTTTTTGTCTATTGCTTTAATGTCAGCAATAAGTACCTGTGGTTTTTCATAAACAACTTCATCGTAAATGATTTCTTTGTAGCGGTTGATGCTGAGGTCGTAATCGTTGGCAACGATATCGGCTTTTGGGATAAGGAAGGATTTTTGGGTACGGTCTTTAAAGTTGTCGGTTGTTGGTTGTTGGTTGATGGTTTGCCAATCTAACAAAATGTTAGGGATGTCGCATTTTCCATTCATAATCTCTAAAACACTAGCTGGGTTGACGAAACATTGCTCGAAAACTTCTTCAGAAAGTTGAGCGTTTCTTTTATCGTCTAAACTAAATCCATCTGCCTGCATGTCGTAGAACCAAACGTTGTCTGTGCCACCTGAATTGGTTTTTGTGAAAAATAAAATGGCGGTGCTTACACCAGCATAGGGTTTAAAAATCCCGCTTGGCATAGAGATTACTGCTTCTAATTGTTGGTTGTCCACAAGCTCTTTACGAATGTTTTTATGTGCGCCTGAACTACCAAAAAGCACGCCATCGGGAACAATTACAGCTGCACGACCACCGAGTTTTAGCATTCTTAAAATAAGTGATAGAAATAATAATTCGGTTTTTTTGGTTTTGGTTATTGCCAATAAACTACTTTCTACTTCATCATAATCTAATGCGCCCTTAAAGGGAGGGTTGGCTAAGACTAAAGAATATTGACTACTGATGCCGTTGCTTTCACTCAAGGCAGAATTACCAATTAAAGTTGGGTTTTCCATGCCGTGCAATTGCAAGTTCATAGAGGCAATACGCATCATGGAGGGGTCTATTTCGATACCGTTGAACATGTTTTTGTTGTAATGTTCCCGGAAGTCTTGTTCCATAAACCAGTCTTCATGTTTGTCGTGAACATATTGTCCAGCTGCTACCAAGAAACCTGCTGTACCTAGTGATGGGTCGCAAATAGTATCGTCTTTTTTCGGTTGGGTCATTTCAACCATCATACGGATAATATGCCTTGGAGTTCGGAATTGTCCATTGGTTCCTGCTTCGGCAATTTTACCTAACATGTATTCGTATAAATCGCCTTTGGTGTCGCGATTGTCAAGAGGCAATTTGTCAATTTGTTGTACTACACGGTCTAACAACTTTGCTGTCGGTATCATGAATGTAGCTCCTTTGATGTATTCGGTAAAAGCACCGCCATCTTTGCCTAGCGTTTTCATAAAGTCGAAAACGGTAATATCGTTTAAATGACGTTGTGGTCTTGTGAACAAATTAAACATCACTTCAGGGTCTTTGTCCTTGAAGCTGCTCCAACGCAATTCTTTTTGTTCAGGCGAATAGATAGGTTTATCGGTAGTAACACCCAGCATATTGGTTCTTTTCTCAATGAGGGTTTGCTTATCGTCCAATTGTTTTAAGAAGATAAGGTAAGTAAACTGTTCGATTACTGTCAAGGGATTTGCGATTCCGCCTGTCCAGAAGTCGTTCCAGATTTTGTCAATTTGAGATTTAATTTTGCCTGTGATCATAGGATTTGTTTAGATTTTGTTATTTGATTCAAAGATATTATTGTAGTGTGCATTCATGGCGCATTAATTAAATATAATTTTTATAATGCGTTTCCGCAAATTCAGGAAGCCAAGTTAGAATTTCAAAGAGTAGAAAACTATTTGATATGAAAGGATATTTTACAATATCTTCTTCCTTTAAATGAGAAAACTCGTTAGTTGATTCTTTAACTTTTCGGATAGCTGACTTGATGGACTTATTAATGTTTTTATTTAATTTGTGTGATTGGCCATTCCCATCTCTAGTTTCTCTATCTTCCAGGAACATCACACACCATTCTAAATTGGGTTTGTTATTCATGGAAGAATTAAAAAAACTATTAGGCATGCACGTAATTTCATTTAAGGATTTAAAAATTGCTTCCAATAAATCTCTTTGTGTTGTTAAATTCTTTTTGGCATAGTCTTTATTTTCAACATTTTGAATGATGTCAATTAAAAGGTTTTTGCTGTTTTCTGATAATATATTTTTATCAAAAGAGAGAAACACTTCAGGATGTGACTTACGAGCTTGAATTTCAGGATGGCTTTCACATTCTTGAATGATGTCTTTCATCAGCTGCTCATTATCGTCGCCTTTGGTGTAAAATTTACCATAGGATTGAACAAACATTTCATCCTCCATATAATCAGGTTGTCCTGTGAATATAAAATAAGGAAGATACGAGTCTTTAT
>JBIKPM010000326.1:0-2706 GCA_044357435.1 Flavobacterium sp.
ATGATATTATACCAATAAATTAATTTTATTTTTGTCTGAAATTATTCCATTCAGGGTCATATTTAGTAATTAACGCTTGCTCGATCGCCTCAACTATATTCAAATTTAAATCAATAAAATCAAGATTTAAATTATCTGTTTTAGCATATACTTCGACAGTATTTTTATTTTTAATAGTATTTTCAATTCCACTTTTTACCGATTTCATAATTTCATTTTTATGGTAACTTAACGGTCTAGAATATCCTTGAATTGTTTTTCCAATATACATACATGCCTCCCCTACAAATAATGCATAAACTAACGATTTTCTTTCCGAAATTCTTATGTGAGTCTCAGATATTCTATCAACAATTCCTGTTTGTCCAGAAGTATATGTTCCAATTTTTTCGAAATTATATTTCTTTATAAATAAATCTCTTTGATTTAATTTATTTGTTGTTTCATAATCCATGAAAATAATTATAGCTGGAATACAAGGACTAAATAGAGTACTAGGATTTTCAGGATGTGGCCAATTGGTAATTGTATACATTGCAGCTCTGTATCTATCAACCGCTTCAATATTGTTCATTCTTAAAACAACTTTATCCCAAAAAATTTTATTTACCAAAATTGAAGTATTACCAGAGTTAGTTATTTTATAACATCTTCACTGTCATTTTGTGCATAAGTTATATGAAATTTACTTCTTCTTCCTAATGTTGGAACAAAACATCCATTAGGATAGTTATTTAACTCCTTAATTATTTCTCTAAAATCTGTCATACTATTTTTTTTACAATATTATAAAAAAAAACAACATCAAAATATATTTTTTAAAACACATATAACTTAGCCATTATTTGACTACGCACAATTCTATATTTGCAATCTAATCTTAAATATCAACTTCTATGGTTATCAACTATCCCTCTGCTGTCTCCAATATTGTTTGTATTGATTTATTAAACTTGACGTGTCAAGAACTTCAAAACTATTTTTTAATATATCCAGAAGTAAGTACGGCAAGACAATATTTAAAAATGCTCCATACTAAATTACATAATGATATATTGAATGAAGATAATCCTCATTTAGTATATATTGAAAATAACTATATTGTGGGTTCTAGGAGGCATCAACTATCGTATAAAAAATTTCAATTAGGAGGATTAGAAATTCTTCAGGAAAACACAACTTGTCAGGTTGATATTAAATTATTTCATGAGATTGAGAAAAAATTGGTGCAAAACAAATCATTATTTTTAAATCCATTTTTGATGGATTGTTATAAAAGTGCCTTTAAAAATCCAGTAGAAATTAATCCTTTATATTTTTCCTTTCTAAATGCGTTTATAGAAGTAAGTGCTGATTTAGCAATAACACCAATTGAAATATATAAGCAATTCAAAATTCCAACTTTTTTTTACGATTTGGAATTAAAGGTTAGTCAAGTACTTTTAAATAAGATATATTTTAAGGATGGCATCCCTTTGGTTTTTGTTTTTAAGGACAAACAAAACACAGAGTATATGGCATGGAATAAAAACTACTTAAATGCGTTACAAAATATAAAACCTATTAATGGATTAGCTATTGACAATTTAGAAACCTTAAATTGTGTTTTGGATAAAATAAATGAAGTAGGCTTAATTAACTTGAAAGAAGAAGAATTGGCTTTTTTAGATTTTTATTCAAAACTAAAATGAAAGTATTATGGCTAATTCAATTAGACTCTAAATAAACATCAACTTACTTTTCACTGAATATTACTAACTACAAATAAAATTACTATGGAAACTCCTAATTTAGATTACAATTATTGGCTCGAAAAATGGTATGCAAATGTTGGAAATTCAAATCTTTCAAACGTTAGTTATTCAATATTTAGAGGGACTTTAAATGATTGCGAAAATGAAATTTTAAAAATTGTAAATGATTTAAAAAGAAGTGATGCGGATATTATAAGGGCTATTGATTTAATAAACCAATGGGGTGGTTCTGAATCACGATATTTTTATATTGCCAAAACAAAAACATTAGAAAATGGTCAAAAATTAATTAGAATTCCCCGTGAACTAATCGAATACCCGGAAAATTTAGCAATTTATAAGCGTGGTATTAGTTTGGCTTCTGAAAACAATCCAAGTTCAGTTAATTATTTTTTAAAAATATTTGGGATTGGAGCATCTTATATTGGTAAACACGCATATTTTTGGAGTAATTACAATTTACCTATTATTGATGCTAAAATAGCAGGTGTTTTAGGATATAATTCATCTGAAGTATTATTGAAAAATTATGCATATAACACGATAATCAATCATATGCAAAATATTCAAAAACAAAATAAATTGGATAAGTTATTTAAGGTTGAAAAAGGTATGTTTGCTTTCCATAGAAATTATTTTGACAATGGAAACACAAAATTTAAATCTGACATAAATGATTTTACAGATTTAGAATATGCCATTTATATTGCTGAAAGATTAGATATTTCAATTCCTCAAGATTTGAGAAATAGACTCTAAAAAATGAACACGTAATAAGTCAAAATGTTTAATTAATTCCTAAACCCTTCATTATGAAAAACGAATTTATCACCATTGCCTTCAGTAATGGTGAAACGCAATCTTTTGCCTTAAATTTAAAAGAGTTAGAATTAAAAGACAATTCATCAATTGAAAATTTAGAGGCCTTTATTCCATTACAAAACTTAGAAAA
>JBIKPM010000127.1:0-6382 GCA_044357435.1 Flavobacterium sp.
CACCGGCATGGTAGCCACTAAATAATCAGGACCTGCGTCAACATATTCTATATTCAGAGTTTGCATTAAAGTATTTTTCGAAACTTTATTACAATAATGGAGGATTTTTTCTTTGTCGAATGTCATTTTTTGAGCTTTAAAAGTGTAAATTTATATAAAAGATTAGACACCTAATAGCAATACAATTGTTATTATACGTTATAAATTGAAAATCGTTTTCAAATTCGATTTGATTTTTCCTATTTTTACAAAAAAATATAACGAAATGCGTACGTTAACTTTAGTGTTTTTTATTGGAATGCTTATTTCTCTTAGTTCATGCCGAACTGATTTTGAAACCGTGGCCAGTACCGGAGATTTAGAATTTTCAAAAGACACGGTTTATTTGGATACCGTTTTTACCAACATTGGTTCCAGTACTTATACTTTAAAAGTTTACAATCACAGCAAAAACGACATTACCATTCCGAGTATAAAATTAGGAAAAGAATTAAGTTCAAAATACCGAATGACAATCGACGGAATGCAAGGAAATCAAGGTAAAGCATTTGACAACGTGACTCTTTTGTCCAAAGACAGTTTGTATATTTTTATAGAAACCACCGCAAGTATTGCCGAAGCAAATCCAACCGACTTTCTTTATACTGACCAGATTCTATTTGACAGCGGTGCAAATCTTCAAAAAGTGGAATTGGTGACACTCATTCAAGATGCCGTTTTTCTCTATCCAAAACGTTTTGATGATGGAACCACCGAAACGCTTCCTGTCGGAGATGAAGAAATTTACGGTTTTTTTCTGGATGAGAATGACCCCGTTAATGGAAATGAATACCTCTTTACCAACGAAAAACCGTATGTTATTTATGGTTATGCAGCCGTTCCATCAGGAAAAACAGTAAGCTTTGAGGCGGGCTCCAGGGTTCATTTTCATGCCGATTCCGGTCTAATTGTAGGGGAGAATGCATCCATTGATGTGAATGGGGCAAAATCTACCACAGATAAATTAGAGAATGAAGTCATTTTTGAAGGTGACCGATTAGAACCTGAATTCTCTGATGTTTCAGGGCAATGGGGAACTATTTGGCTCACTAGTGGCAGTACAAACCATAAATTGAATCACCTAACCATTAAAAATGCCACCATTGGTTTACTGATACAAAATAACGACGGGACAACAGTACAAATAAAAAACACCCAAATTTACAACTGCACCAATTATGGAATTTTAGCGCAAACCGCCAAAATTAGTGGGGAAAATATGGTTATTAATAATGCCGGACAAGCTAGTTTGGCTTGTACTTATGGAGGTGATTACAACTTTACCCATTGCACTTTTAATAATAATTGGAATAGTTCCAGTCAAGTGAGTGTTCTGGTCAATAACTACATTTTGGGAGCAATTCCTGAAGCGAAACCTTTGACAGCGGCAACATTCAATAATTGCATTATTTACGGCTCTTATTCGAATGAAATGTTTTTAAATAAAAAGACAGATGCCGCATTCGAATACCAATTTAACAATTGCCTTTTGAAGTTTGATAACACTTCAAATCAATACACCAATAATCCTGAATACCAATTCAATACAGACCCAACTCATTATAAAAATATCATTCTGAACAAAGACCCTAAATTCTTGAATGTTTCCCAAAACAAATTCAATATTGAAGATACCTCTGCCGCTTTTGCTAAAGGGGATGCCACTTATCTAATACCCTTAGATATTATGGGAAATACCAGAACTTTGCCGCCTGATTTAGGTGCTTATCAAAACAAACCGTTTCCATGAAAATAATTATAGTGTTAGCTATTGTATTTTTTGCTCTTACTAACTTTTTAAACTAAATTTGCACCGCAATACAACAAACTAAATAACAATGATTCATTTCTTTGAAAACCAAAGCAAAACGGTATACGCAGTACAAACGCAAGACCTCCTTTCAGCTCAAAACATTTCAAAACTCAACTGGCTTTTTGCCGATTCCCATAAAATAGAAAAATCCGTATTGTCGGATTTTTTTGTTGGCCCTCGCGCCACAATGGTTACGCCATGGAGCACGAATGCCGTGGAGATTACCCAAAATATGGGAATTTCCGGAATCATTCGAATTGAAGAATTCCATAAAGCTTCCGACGAGTCTTTTGATTTCGACCCCATGCTTTCGCAAAAATACACCGAGTTGAATCAGGATATTTTCACGATTCACATTCAACCCGAAGCCATTCTAAACATTGACGATATCGCCGCCTACAACAAATCGGAAGGTTTGTCTTTAAGCCCTGACGAAGTGGAATACTTGGATAATTTGGCAACCAAATTAGGTAGAAAATTAACCGATTCTGAAATTTTTGCTTTCTCACAAGCCAATTCGGAGCACTGTCGTCACAAGATTTTCAATGGAACTTTTGTTATTGACGGTGTTGAAAAAGAAACGTCTCTTTTCAAATTAATCAAAAAAACATCCCAGAAAAACCCTAACGATATTGTTTCGGCTTACAAAGACAACGTGGCTTTTGTAAAAGGTCCAAGAGTACAACAATTTGCACCCAAAACGGCTGACAAACCTGATTTTTACGAGATAAAAGAATTTGATTCGGTTATTTCTTTAAAAGCAGAAACCCATAATTTTCCAACCACCGTAGAGCCTTTCAACGGTGCTGCAACAGGTTCTGGAGGAGAAATTCGCGACCGTTTGGCAGGCGGACAAGGTTCGTTGCCAATGGCGGGAACAGCCGTTTATATGACTTCATATTCTCGTTTAGAACAAGACAGACCTTGGGAAGCAGCCGTAGCCGAAAGAAAATGGTTGTACCAAACGCCAATTGATATCTTGATAAAAGCTTCAAACGGAGCTTCTGATTTTGGAAATAAATTTGGGCAACCGTTGATTACGGGTTCAGTTTTGACTTTCGAACATGAGGAAAACAATCGTAAGTTAGGTTACGACAAAGTGATCATGCAGGCGGGCGGAATTGGTTACGGAAAACTGGATCAAGCCATTAAACACAAACCACAAGAAGGTGACAAAATCGTAATTCTTGGTGGCGAAAATTATAGAATCGGAATGGGCGGAGCTGCGGTTTCCTCGGCAGATACCGGAGCGATGAGTTCCGGAATCGAGTTGAATGCCGTGCAACGTTCGAACCCGGAAATGCAAAAACGTGCTGCCAATGCCATTCGTGGTTTGGTGGAAAGCGACCATAATCCAATTGTTTCCATTCACGATCACGGAGCGGGCGGACACTTGAACTGCCTTTCGGAATTGGTGGAAGAAACAGGAGGATTGATCGATTTGGACAAATTACCAGTGGGAGACCCTACCCTTTCGGCAAAAGAAATTATCGGTAACGAATCCCAGGAAAGAATGGGATTGGTGATTGGCAAAAAAGACATCGACATTTTACAACGAATTGCTGACAGAGAGCGTTCACCAATGTACCAAGTGGGTGATGTTACTGCTGATCACCGTTTTACTTTTCAATCCAAATCGACAGGTGTAAAACCAATGGATTATGCCTTGGAAGATTTCTTCGGAAGTTCGCCAAAAACGGTAATGACGGACAAAACCATAAATTACAATTACCCAGCTTTAGAATATGATGTAAAAAATATTTTTACTTACTTGGAGCAAGTTTTGCAACTGGAAGCTGTTGCTTGTAAAGACTGGTTGACCAACAAAGTCGATCGTTGCGTGGGCGGAAAAGTAGCCAAACAACAATGTGCCGGACCTTTGCAATTGCCATTGAACAATTGTGGTGTGGTGGCTCTTGATTACTTAGGAAAAGAAGGAATTGCCACCTCGATTGGACACTCTCCTATCGCATCCTTGATTGACCCAGTCGCGGGAACAAGAACCGCTATTGCCGAAGCCTTGTCGAATATCGTTTGGGCTCCCATAAAAGACGGATTGAAAGGGATTTCATTATCGGCGAACTGGATGTGGGCCTGTAAAAACGAAGGAGAAGATGCTCGTTTATATGCTGCCGTAGAAGCCTGTTCTGACTTTGCCATCGAATTGGGAATCAACATTCCAACCGGAAAAGATTCGCTTTCGATGAAACAAAAATATCCTAACGACGAAGTAATTGCACCAGGAACGGTAATTATATCGGCTGGTGGAAACTGTATCGATATCAAAAAAGTGGTAGAACCTGTTTTGCAAAAAGACGGCGGTTCCATTTATTACATCAATTTGTCACAAGACGAATTCAAACTGGGAGGCTCATCATTAGCACAAACTTTAAACAGTATTGGAAACGAAGCGCCAACTATTAAAGACGCTGCTTTCTTCAAGAATGCGTTTAATACAATGCAGGAATTGATTTTAGAAAATCAAATCTTGGCGGGTCACGATATTGGAAGCGGTGGTTTAATTACTACTTTATTAGAAATGTGTTTTGCCGACGTGAATTTGGGAGCCAAAATTGATTTCTCTGTTTTTGAAGAAAAAGATTTAGTAAAAATCCTTTTTTCTGAAAATATTGGAATTGTATTCCAAGCGAAAGAAGATGCAATAATCGAAAATAAATTAAAAGAAAACAATATAGAGTTCTTTAAAATCGGTGTTGTTAAATCTGCTGCTGTTTTGGAATTTGGAAATTATAAATTGGATATTGCTAAACATAGAGACATTTGGTTTAAAACTTCATTCTTGTTGGATCAAAAACAAGCCAAAAATGGAATGGCAAAAGCCCGTTTCGACAACTATAAAAACCAAGCTTTAAATTATACTTTTCCATCTCATTTCACAGGAAAAGCACCAGTAATCGATAATTCAAAACCTCGTCCAAAAGCTGCCATCATCCGTGAAAAAGGGAGCAATTCCGAACGGGAAATGGCCAATGCGATGTACTTGGCAGGATTTGACGTAAAAGACGTTCACATGACCGATTTGATTTCGGGACGTGAAAATCTGGAAGACATTCAGTTTATTGGAGCCGTAGGTGGATTCTCGAATTCGGATGTTTTAGGTTCTGCCAAAGGTTGGGCTGGAGCCTTTTTATACAATGAAAAAGCCAAAACGGCTTTGGACAATTTCTTCAAAAGAGAGGATACATTATCTGTTGGAATTTGTAATGGTTGCCAATTGTTGATGGAATTGGAAAAAATAAATCCAGAACACGAAGTGCATGGAAAAATGTTGCACAACGATAGTTACAAACACGAAAGTATTTTTACCTCGGTAACGATTCAAGAAAACAAATCGGTGATGTTATCGTCTTTAGCGGGAAGCACTTTAGGAGTTTGGGTTTCGCATGGCGAAGGAAAATTCCATTTACCAGAACCCGAAAAAAACTACAACATCGTTGGTAAATACGGATACGAAAGTTATCCTTCCAACCCGAATGGATCCGACTACAACACAGCTATGTTGTGCGACAAAACAGGGCGCCACTTGGTGATGATGCCACACATTGAGCGTTCCACCTTTCAATGGAACTGGGCACATTATCCAAAAGACCGAAACGACGAAGTATCGCCTTGGCACGAAGCTTTTGTGAATGCTAGGTTGTGGATAGATAAAGAATCTAATTAACTAATTTATTTTGCAAATAAAATATTAGGTAATAAATTTTCATATATTCACAACTTAAAATTTATTGAAAACCTACTATTTATGGCTAAAATTATTGTTATTTGTGACGACCACATTCTTTTTTCAAGTGGATTATTTGAAATTTTGAAGAAATTTGGGGAAGATTATACTATTTTGACTTTCAATGATTCGGTATCCTGTAAAACTTATATTCTACAAAACAAAGTAGATGTTTTTATTTGCGATTTAAACATTGACGATGTTGACGGTTTTAAATTGATACAAGATTTAAGAGATAAATTAAAAGACACTAAAATTATTATTCTTACTGCCTATTATGAAAATTTCTTGATTAAAAAAGCACAGAAATTAGGGATTGATGCTTTTTTGAGAAAAGAGACTTCTTTAGAAGAACTTATTGATGTTATGGAATTTGAAAAAAACACTCCCTTTTATACCAATAGAAACGACATAAAGACTATAAATGAATTTGATTCTAAAGATGAATCTACAGCTAATAAATTTAGATTATCTAAGCAAGAAAAGGAAATTATTAAATTCATTGTTGAAGGTAAAACCAGTAAGGAAATTGCGTCGCTCTTATTTATCACAAAAAACACAGTAGATACCCATCGCAAAAACATCAACAGAAAGCTTGAACTTAGTAATAACAGTAGTCTCATAAAATTTGCCAATGAAAATAATTTATTTTCTTAGTTTTTTATTTATCTTCAATTTTTCATTTTCAATGGACAAAGATAAATTGGAAATTGATGGAAAATATACCGTTGATTGGAATTCTACTTATACCCTTTCGTCACTAAAAACTATAAAATTTCATCCCT
>JBIKPM010000327.1:0-2689 GCA_044357435.1 Flavobacterium sp.
ATGAAATTGGAAAGAATAAAGTTTTAGTAAAAGAGATTATTGAAGTTTTGGAGCTAATAATTGATAAAGTTGATTTCAAAGAAATAGAAATACAATTGCCGTATAATCAGCCTTTAAAACTGCATGCTCGATATACAAGAGATCAAATTTTAGCTGCCTTCTCGTTGAGTACGTTTGATAAAAAATCTTCTAATAGAGAAGGTGCTGCTGAAAATAAAGATTTAAATACTGAGATACTTTTTATTAATTTAATTAAATCTGATGAGAATTTTTCTCCTACAACTATGTATGATGATTATGCAATAAGCGAAACATTATTTCATTGGCAATCGCATAATGCTTATGGACCAGACACAACTAAAGGTGTATCATATATAAAACACTTTGAGAATAATAAAAAAATATTGCTTTTTGTTAGAGAAAAAGCCATTGATGAAAACGGTAATACGCTAGGTTATGTTTTTATTGGTGAGGGTATTTTTAGAGAGACAGAAGGCTCAAAACCTATGAATGTAAAATGGGAGCTTAGTGAGCCAATGCCAAATTATCTTTGGAAAGAATCTGCTAAAATGTCAATTGGATAAATATTAAATTAAATCATGGATAAACAAACAACAAATTACTGGTCATTCATTGAATCCTATTATCCAAAATACGATTCCTGTGACCAAATTTTATTAAGCGATATTTTAGCTAGGAAATTAGAAGAGCAGGAAATTGATATAAAAGACGAAGAATATTTAAAATATTGGGATCTGAAAGTGGAATTACTCAAACTCGATCAAGCCATTATGCAAAAGGCAATGGAAAACTATTTCGAACTTAAATATTCAAAATTCTAACATTTAATACACTTTTAAAAAACAGGTTTCGCTTAAACACCACTCCAAATAAAGTCACTAACTTTAAGTAACTGTTTTTAAATTGTTTCTTCATGGATCGTATCACTCCGCAACAACGTTCCAAAATCATGAGTGCCATTCGCAGCACAAACACCAAAGACGAAGTCCGTCTGGCAAAAGCCTTGTGGCATCTGGGTTACCGGTACCGTAAGAACAACAAAACGGTTTTTGGCACACCGGATATCACCTTCAAAAAATGGAAAATTGCCCTATTCGTCGATAGCGAATTCTTCCACGGCAAAGACTGGGAAACCCAAAAAGACCGGGTGAAAACCAATACCAAATTTTGGCAAAAAAAGATAGAGAGAAACCGGCAACGCGACATGGAAGTCAACAAAACCCTCAAGGCGCAAGGCTGGAGCGTACTCCGTTTTTGGAGCGCAGAAATAGAGGAAAATCTGGAGGAATGCATCGCCAAAATCCAAAGGAAAATCGCATTGAAGTCCGGAACAACCCAGCCATCCTAATTATTTATATTCACTGCAAAACAGCATGTCTGCCAGACGGTAATCCCGGTCGTAAATGTCTTTGTAAAAATTAATGATTCCGGCATCGTCAACCCAAGCCGTGAAATAGCCAATGTGTACCGACACTCTCCTTTTGAGGAAATGGGTGGTTTCTACCCCGCCATACATGGCGGCATGGATGCGTTCCTCATTCCATTCGGGCTCGTCTTTTAAAAGTAAGATGGCCAATTCTTTGGCTTTGACCATATTGATACAGCCGTGGCTAAATGCCCGAACTTCGTACTCAAACAACGACTTGACGGGGGTGTCGTGCAAGTAAATGTTATTCGTGTTGGGAAACATGAATTTAATCAATCCCATGGAGTTGCGTATCCCGGGTTTTTGCCTGACACCGCCATTATTCCATTCCATATTATGGGAAGCCAAATAATTTGGGTCTCGCGCTATCGCCTGTTTCAATTCATTTTCGATGATGCTTTTGGGAACAATCCAATAGGGACTAAAAACGATATAGCTTATCGCACCACTGAAAATAACGGTTTCGGTCATGCTTTTGCCCACAAACACATTCGACTCCAGTTCCTTCTTGCCGTTCCTTCTGTAGATTAATTTAAAGGACGGAATATTGATGATGATGTATTCGTTGGCTTTGGTCAACTCTGGAGGAATCCACCGACAGCGTTCCATGTTGACCATAATGGTTTTAATGCGTTCCGCAATGGGCACATTCATGTTTTGGATATGATCATGGGTAATACCATAATTTAGTTTAAGGCCATTTCTTTTTTTGTAATTCAAGATGCCGGCCATTAAATCCTCGTCATACCAATTGCTTTTGGAATCTGTTTTTAAATCTCCCGTGACAAAGAGACGGGTTCTGATTTGGCTGATGGTTTTCGAGCTGTCGTTGGGTTGGAAGTATTTCACGAACGGATTCATTTCAATGGCACTCCAACCGCCGTTTTGGTCTATTTTACGGTATTTTTTCAAGGCTTCCCGCAGTCGGTAATACTGCCCAAATTGCTGGTCTTCGTTTTTGTTTAACAAGTTGGCATCCACAAGCAAGGAGTCCAGCAGCATTCCGTAAGAGAGATTTTTTCTGGGCAAGAACCAACCCAGTTCCGTTATTTTTTCGGTGTCGATGCCCTTGAATACTTTTTCGGCATAATAGACAAATAGGGACGACAACAGGAGTTCTTTGTCTGTTTTGGAAAGTTTTTTGGTGCTTTCGCCATCAAAAATCCCGTCCATTTGGTCTTTGTAAGCCACGCTGGACTTCAGCCCTTCGTCCTCGAGTTGGTTCGCTTTGGAATACAACAA
>JBIKPM010000328.1:0-2681 GCA_044357435.1 Flavobacterium sp.
TTGGTCAATATCAATTACTTTGTCGATATGTTCCAAGCCTTCGATTTTTTTGTAGGGTTTTGGTTTTTTGACACCATTAAAATAATAGGCGTTCAGAATAGGGTAGAGGGTTTCATTAATCAATGTCGATTTTCCGCTTCCCGAAACACCGGTCACACAAATCATTTTTCCCAAAGGCAATTCTATCGATACATTTTTAAGGTTGTTTCCGGTCGCGCCGGTCAGTTTTAGGAAATTTCCGTTGCCCTCCCGACGCTTTTTTGGAACCTCGATTTCCATTTCACCATTCAAATAGGAAGCCGTCAAAGTGTGGTCTTTCAATATTTCGGCAGGCGTTCCTTTACTGATGATTTCGCCACCGTGTTTTCCCGCTTTTGGACCAATATCAATCACGTAATCGGCACGGAGAATCATATCTTTATCATGTTCTACCACAATGATCGAGTTGCCAATGTCGCGCAATTGTTCCAAAGAATGAATCAATTTGTCGTTGTCTCTTTGGTGCAAACCAATGCTCGGTTCATCCAGAATATACAAAACACCAACCAATTGCGAACCAATTTGTGTTGCCAATCGAATGCGTTGTGCTTCACCACCTGAAAGCGATTTCGAGCTTCGGCTTAAAGCCAAATAATCCAAACCTACGTTCATCAAAAAGTTCAATCTGTCCTTGATTTCCTTAATAACTTCTGTGGCAATAGTTTTTTGTTTGTCGGATAAATGAGTGTTCAAATCCAGAAACCAAGACGTTACATCCGAAATATCCATATCACATAATTCAGCGATATTCTTTTCGTTGATTTTAAAAAATAAAGCTTCTTTTTTTAATCGTGAACCTACGCAAACCGGACAATTAACTTCGTCCATAAATTCCTTTGCCCAACGGCGTATGGTGGTAGAGCCACTTTCGTCGTGCTGGTTTTTGATGAAATGCGCAATGCCTTCAAACTCAATTTTGTATTCTTTGGTAACTCCTAAAACTTTCGATTCGACTGAGAATTTTTCTTTACCGCCATTCAAAATCATTTCCATTGCATCTTCGGAAATTGCCGAAATTGGGTCGGTTAATTTGAAACCGAATTTTTCGCCAATGATTTCCAGTTGCTTGAACATCCAACTGCTTTTGTATTCGCCCAAAGGCACAAAACCACCTTTGTTTATGGATAATTTCGGATTGGGGATAATCTTTTTGAGATTGATTTCGTTTACCGTTCCCAGACCTTTGCAATGGTCGCAAGCCCCTTTTGGAGAGTTGAACGAAAATAAATTCGGTTCTGGATTTTGATAAGAAATACCGGTTGTGGGACACATTAAATTCCGACTAAAAAATCGAATTTCATTAGAGTCTTGGTCTAAAATCATCAATACATTTTCGCCGTGGTACATCGCCGTTTTGATACTTTCGGTTAGGCGTTTTTCATTGTCGGGAGTGTCCTCGATAACCATTCTGTCAATCACGATTTCGATGTCGTGAGTTTTGTAACGGTCGAGTTTCATTCCCGTGGTAATGTCTTTAATATCGCCGTTAATGCGGACTTTCAGGAAACCTTGTTTGGTAATTTGCTGGAATAATTCGGCATAATGTCCTTTTCTGGCGCGAATTATTGGAGCCAAAATATTGATGCGTTTTCCTGCAAAATCTTGGATAATCAACTCCTTGATTTGCTCGTCGTCATAAGAAACCATTTTTTCGCCCGTGTTGTAACTATAAGCATCGGCAGCGCGTGCATACAACAAACGCAGAAAATCATAAATTTCGGTAATGGTTCCAACGGTCGAGCGCGGACTTTTGCTGGTGGTCTTTTGTTCGATGGCAATAACGGGAGAAAGTCCATCAATTTTATCGACATCAGGACGTTCCAATCCACCAAGGAACTGTCGGGCATAAGCCGAAAAAGTTTCCACATAACGGCGTTGTCCCTCGGCATAAATAGTGTCGAAAGCCAAGGACGATTTTCCCGAACCCGAAAGTCCCGTAATCACAACCAGTTTTTCCCTCGGAATACGAACGTCTATATTTTTCAGATTGTGTACTCGCGCACCCAATACTTCAATGTTATTATCGTTTTCTAGCATAGAATTTTGGCAAAACGCAAAGTTACGGTTTTGGTTTGTTCTTTACTATTCGTAGAGATTCTTTTGATGGTTTGTAATAAAATAGTTAATATATTAACAGCAGAATGAACAATCATTTTATGGTAAGAGCTCAATTCTTCGAAGTATTTTATAACACTATTAGGTTTTAGCTTTGTGCTTGTAACTTTCAGGATTTAAAAAGTTTGTTTATCCAAGTAAAAAGTGCCTATTGTAAAGACGGTTTAATTTATTCTAAACTTTTTTGCGACATAGTCTATTTGACCCATTAATTGACTTAGAATTAAGATACTCTTTTTTTTTTATTTTATAATTTGCATTCCTAAAAATATTTAATATGGTCAAGAGAATTACAATTATTTTACTGGTGTTTTGTATAGGGAATTCATATGCACAAAACATTTATTATTTCAGTAGTTCGACCGGAAATGATTCTAATATAGGTAATGAAGCAAATCCTTTCCAAACAATTTCAAAATTGAATAGTTTGGTGCTTACTGCTGGAGATAAAATTATGTTTAAAAAAGGCGATACATTCGTTGGGCAAATTATAGTTTCCTATTCGGGTAGTCTGGGATCTCCTATTA
>JBIKPM010000331.1:0-2673 GCA_044357435.1 Flavobacterium sp.
GTTAGCTCTTTAGGATCAGAAGTTGTATTGTTTCCACTTCTAAGGTCTTTTACTAAAACAGTTCCGGATGTTGTTCCGTCTGTTTTCCATACTTCAACACCAGTTGTTCCGTCATTGGCAAGAAAATATAACTGCCCATTGAAGCCCATAAAAGATTGGATATTAGAAATCTCTAACCCACCTGCTGTTCCAACTTTAATATCTTTAACCATTACAGTTCCTCCAGGTGTTCCATCACTTTTCCATAACTCTTCTCCGTTTGAGCCGTCTGTAGCAGAGAAATATAAAGTGCCATTAAAATTATAAAATGCGCTCGTTGAAAACGCGCTTTCTATTCCTGGGTTAATGTCTTTAACCATTACTGTACCTGCAGATGTGCCGTCACTTTTCCATAATTCTATACCATTTGCAGCAGTATAAGCACTAAAAAACAAGGTTCCGTTAAGATCAGTTAAATAATTTGGTAGGGAACCTCCTGATGAAGCAATATTTTTTACTAAAACAGTACCTGTTGCAGTGCCATCTGTGGTCCAAAGTTCTTGCCCTGTGATGCCATCATTTGCAGTAAAAAATAATTTATTGTTTGAAATGGTAAACTTTTCAATGTAGGAAGGTCCTGTTATAGCTATATTTTTTAACAAATTCGTACCAGAAACAGTTCCGTCGCTTTTCCAAAGTTCATCAGATATGCTACCGTCGTCACCAGAAAAATAGATAGCGCCATTATAGCTAATCATTTCACGAGTCACCATAAAACCTCCAGATGTGCCAACTTTAATATCTTTAACGATTTGTGTTCCTGATGTGCTGCCATCACTTTTCCATAACTCAAAACCATTTACATTATTATTACCTACAAAATATAAAGTATTTCCAATGTTTTCAAATTTTGTAAAAAAAGTTTTGTTTAATCCATCTCCACTTGGGTTTACATCTTTTAAAAGTGTAGTGCCATTAGTTTTACCATCACTTATCCAAACTTCACTACCATTAGTACCATCGTCAGCAGCAAAATACAATTTGCTGCCAACTTTTTTAATTAGCGAGATATTTGCACCTAAACTACCAGTTTTAATATCTTTAACTAATAATTGCGCATCAATTTTCCAAGTAAATAAATTTAATGCAATTGCTAGTATAATAATTTTTGTTTTCATTTTTGGTTAATGTTTTTTAAGGTATTTTTCCTTGATTTATTATTATTATTTATTTTTTGGAATTTCTATTTTTTTATAAATTTAGTATGCCAATTTTCAGTACTAGAAACAGCTTCTAGGATATAAATTCCGTTAGCTAAGTTTTGCACATTAATTTTATTCGTGTTTTGTGTTTGAGTCAAGCACTCTCAGCGGATTTGATGTTAGATTTAAAATTTAAACACTACATTTTTAATATCTTGAAATTGGTTTCCCTACCTTCAATTTTAACCTTTATTAAATAGGTTGCCGATGCAAATTGCGACATGTCAACATTGGTGCTTAGCTCATTCGGTTTTTGGATATACAACAATTGTCCTTGCAGATTATAAACTGCTACCTCGACAATGGGCTCTTTAGAATTGATGGTTACTTTTCCAGTTGTTGGGTTTGGATAATAAATATAGTCTAAGAAATTGTTTTCTTCCGTTCCTAAAGTGTTGATTGTAATAGATCCAACTACGTAATCTGCAACAATAATATCAGGAATAGAGTTTGAAAGTTCTCTATTGGTGGGCAAATCACTCCAGGCTACTGCTGCTGAACCTGATGCCAATGGCTGAACAGAGAAATTAAGGTTAAAGAAAAGACCTGATGAAATTTTAATACTTACATCATTATAAACGAAGGTTATTTTGCCTAGGGTAGGAAGGTCGGTGATTTGCACGCCTGATGCGTTGGTGCCTCCCGACCAGTTCGTACAGTTTGCATACGTCAGTTTAGTGTTGTCATAATCTATAGTAAACTGAAAGCCCTGCATATCAGTTATGCCTATTGCTTTAACAGGAACACTTATACTGCTACCCTGATTAGCAGCTACATTGTCTATTAAAAGGGTTGCCTGTGCAGATGAATTGGTTATTGCAAAAGCAAAAAATACTAATGTGATAAATAATTTTTTCATATTTTTTTTAAATTTTATTGAGGAATATTTGAACCATTTACATCTCCGAAGCAAATAGCTTTAATGTTTTTGATAAGGTTTGCTCCATTGATTGTTATCTCACCGCTTTCAAAAAGCCAATCACCACCTGTGAATGAAGAAATCTGGGCACCTATCCTTTTTTTAATTAAGGTGAGGTCAATAGAGGTAAGTGTAGTACTTAAATTGACATCGCCCGAGCCCAACTTTATTCCTGTAAGGGCAAATCCGGGTACATTACCAATATGTTTTTTATAAAGTGTAATGTCTAATGATGTTGCTCCTCCCCATGGTTTCATTGTGACCGGTTTTACTTTGTAATTCGCATTTGCAAGGCCAGTGAAGGTATATTGACCTAAGCTAGACGTAGTGGTTGTTGCAATAACATTATTATTGTTATCAAGTAAATTAACGGTTGTCGCACCCATTGCAGTATTTGTTCCGTTGTCATAACTAATGGTTCCGGAAACAGAATAAAGCGTGTTAACAATATTCACAGTCCCGTTGTTATAGGTTACATTTAGAATATTAGGGATAGCGTTGATAAACTCGCGT
>JBIKPM010000330.1:0-2673 GCA_044357435.1 Flavobacterium sp.
TTTTTACGATATCTAAAATTTCTTTTTGGGAAACCATTTTACTCTTGTCCCATTCGTTTCCGGCAAAAGGCATGAACTCGATGAATCGTATCGAAAGCGGTAAATATTGGGTCAAATTAATAAAATCAATGATTTCATTGTCATTAAACCCTTTGATTAGAACCACATTGACTTTGATTTTGAAATCATTATTCAACAACAGATGCAAGTTATCAATCACTTTTTCGGACTGGTTACGTAAGGTGATGGTTTGAAACTTCGAAGGAACCAAAGTATCTAAACTCAGGTTAATTTTCTTGATATTGTACTGTTTTAAAACAGCAATGTGTTTGTCTATCAGAATCCCGTTTGTGGTAATTGAAATCTCGGTATTTAGTGAAGCTAATTTGGTAATTATTTCGGGAAAATCCTTTCTCAACAAGGGTTCTCCGCCAGTAAGTCTTATTTTGTCAACACCATTGTTTACGAATGTTTGGGCGATGGCGTAAATTTCGTCTGCCGTCATCAAGGATGTTTTTGGCGACAATACAATTCCATCGGCTGGCATGCAATAGGTACAACGCAAATTGCATTTCTCAATTAAGGAAATGCGTAAATAGTTGTGTTTACGTCCAAAATCATCCGTTAATAGCGTGTTATTTGGCGTCATGATTGTGGCCTTTTAAAATATGAAAAACATGAAGCACGTGAGGAAAAATAGCGTCCATGGATTCTTTGGCTCCATTGGTGGAACCCGGCAAAGCCAATACCAACGAGTTGCCCAAAGTTCCTGCCACCGTTCTGGAAAGCATTGAATACGGCATACGGTCTTGTCCATAGTTGCGAACCGCCTCCTCAATTCCCGGAATTCGGGATTCTAACACCGATTCCAATGCTTGCGGCGTGACATCTCTTGGCGAAAGTCCGGTTCCTCCCGTAAAAATAATCAATTGGTTTTCTTTGGCGAAAGCTTTTGTGCGGTCTTGAATCAAGTCAATTTCGTCGGGAATGATTTCGTAATGCGTGGTTTCAACACCACAAACGTCCAGTTTTTCGACGATGATTTTACCGGAACGATCTTTTTTGTCACCTGCAAAAATGGAATCGGAACAAACGAAAACCGCCGCTTTGATTGTTGATGAAAAACGATTTTTGAAAGACGATTTTCCGCCTTCTTTGCTGATTAATTTGATGGTCGAAATTTCGATGTTTTTGTCAATGGGTTTCAGCATATCATACATCGTGATTGCCACAATGGACGCTCCGTGCATCGCTTCGACCTCGACTCCAGTTTTGTAAACTGTTTTTACCTTGAAAATAATATCAATACTTAAATCCTGGATTTCATAGTCAACCGAAGTAAATTCAATGGGAATGGGATGACAATCCGGAATGGATAAATGGGTGTTTTTCACGGCAAATAAACCTGCCGTTTTTGCCATTTCGAGTACGTTTCCTTTGGGAACCAAGTCGTTCACGATGGCATCAATGGTGGCTTGAAGACTCACAATTACTGTTGCTTTTGCTGTCGCGGTTCGAAGCGTACTTATTTTATGTGTTATGTCAACCATATTTTAGGTGTTTTTCTTCCAGGTAAAAGTACTGTTTTCAAATAGTTCTTTACCAAAAATGGGTACTTCCGTTTTAATCCAATTCACAATGGTTTCCGTGGCCTCATACACTTGCTTCCTTCTGGTTGCCGAAACAAAGACAAACAAACAAATTTCTCCCGCTTTGACTTCGCCCAAACTGTGGTAAATGTGCATACAAATCAAATCGAACTGGGCAAAAGCCCTTTTTCTAATGGCATCCATCGCTTCGTTTGCCATTTCTTCATAAGCGGAATATTCTATTGCGGTCACGATATTACCATCGATTTCATCAGCCCTGACTTGACCCAAAAAAATATTGTGTGCGCCAATGGTATGTTTCGACTGATGTTTGGCTATCGATTGGCCTATGAATTCCGAAGAAATGGGACCTTGAATGAATACCGATTTTTTGCTCATGCTATTTTTATTTTAGAAAGTGGAAACTGTTTTGTAATTAATTTTTTCCAATGCTTTCGCACCGCCAATAATACTTTTGACATTCTTGAAATTATGTTTCCTAAGAATTTCAACCGCTTTTTTACTTCTAATTCCGGATTGACAAAATGCCAATACGGTTGAACCAACATTCAATTTCCAGATTTCATTTTCCAGAATATCCAATGGAATCTGGATGCTGTTCTCAATAACTATTTTTGGGTTTTCATCCCAATTTCGAACATCCAGAAAAACAACATCTGGATTATTAAGTTCCAATGCTTCAGAAGGAAGGATTTCAATAATGGAACTCTCATCCGAAGCATATTTATTTTTGAAAGCCAGCATATCGATACTATTTGTAATTATTTTAGAAAATTCAAACTTTTGTTGTTCGTTGTTCAACAGATTATAGACTAATAGTTTTCCGGACAATAGATCTCCCATTTCCAGAGCCATTTTCAACACCTCATTGGCTTGAAACATACCAATAATTCCCACCGAAATTCCCATAACGCCTGACTCATTACAGTTAATAACCCGGGCAGTTTCCTCCGGAAAAAGGCATCTGTAAGTTGGTCCATTTTTATAATTAAAAACGGAAACTTGTCCTTCAAATTTATAGATGGAGCCGTAAACAAAAGGTTTGTTGGTGACACAACACGCA
>JBIKPM010000329.1:0-2673 GCA_044357435.1 Flavobacterium sp.
CGTTACTAAATAGATTTGATACAACAACGGCAAGCTGGTTAGGCTTTAATTATCTAGCCTTCATAGTAATTGCACTAAAAAAGTTTCACAAAATAAAAGTTTAAACCACTTCTCTTTATGAAAAAATATACCACCATTTTTTTTATTGCATTTTTCATTTTTGGCGTTACAAACGCTCAAGAACTCCTTGGCAAAAAACGAGAACTTTTTACCAGGCAGGATACTTTACGGGGAAGTATTACTAAGGAAAGAGCATGGTGGGACGTATCTTATTACCATCTTGACATCAAGGTAAATCCCGCCGATAGCACAATTTCAGGTTCGAATACTATTCGCTATAAAGTTTTGCAGCCTTATAATAGGATGCAAATTGATTTGCAAAAACCATTGGAAATATATAAAGTGACCCAAGAGGGAAAAGAGTTAAACTATCAACGGGACGGTAATGTTTTCTATATTGAATTAGTGGCGCCACAAAACCCAGATGAAATAAAAGAACTCACTGTTTTTTATGGAGGTAAACCCAAAATTGCCGTCAATCCACCTTGGGATGGGGGAATTACATGGAAAAAAGACACCAATGGCAATCCGTTTATAGCTTCAACCTGCCAAGGATTAGGCGCAAGTGTTTGGTGGCCGAATAAAGACCACATGTACGACGAAGTAGATAATATGCTAATTACTGTCAATGTTCCTGAAAATTTGACGGATGTTTCCAATGGTCGTTTGCAAAGCGTAACCGATTTAAAAGACGGAACCAGAACCTTTAATTGGTATGTTTCAAACCCCATCAATAACTATGGCGTGAATATTTGCATAGGTGATTTTGTTTCTTTTTCTGAAGTATATAGAGGCGAAAAAGGCGATTTAGACTGCAATTACTATGTTTTGAGAGACAATTTAGACAAAGCAAAAATTCAATTCAAAGACGCACCACGAATGTTGAAAGCTTTCGAACATTGGTTTGGGCCCTATCCTTTTTATGAAGACAGTTACAAACTGGTTGAAGTACCTTATTTAGGAATGGAGCATCAAAGTAATATAAGTTATGGTAATAGGTATCAAGATGGATACCTAGGAAATGACAGAAGCAGTTCTGGATGGGGATTAAAATTTGATTATATTATTATTCATGAATCAGGACACGAATGGTTTGCCAATAATATTACCTACAAAGACATCGCCGATATGTGGATACACGAGAGTTTTACCTGCTATTCCGAAAATCTTTTCGTGGAATATTATTACGGTAAGGAAGCTGGAAGTGTCTATGTCAGAGGTTTAAGAAAGTGGATTCGCAATGACAAACCTATTATTGGAGCCTATAATGTAAATAATGAGGGATCCGGTGACATGTATGACAAAGGTGCCAATATGCTGCACACGTTACGCCAAATCGTGAATGACGACGAGAAATGGAGAACAATTTTAAGAGGTTTGAACAGTACTTTTTACCACCAAACCGTTACCACCAAACAAATTGAGGATTATTTAGGTCAACAAGTTGGATTGGATTTGAAATCCTTTTTTGACCAATATTTGAGAGATGTTAGAATCCCAACTTTCGAATATAAATTCAAAAATAATACTCTTTCATATCGTTGGACGAATTGCGTCTCCGGTTTCAATATGCCTGTAAAAGTAATTTTGAACGGAAAAGAACAATGGCTGAAACCTAAGCTAAAATGGACCAATTTGCCACAAAAAGCTAGAAATTTGAAAGTGGAAGTGGATAAGGATTTTTATGTGAATGAGAAGAAGAGTAATTAAAAAAGTGTAGATTCCTACCTCTCAAACAACCCCAAAGTCCCGCCAACCCAATCCTTGTCTTTATTGAATTTTACGCCAATCATTTCGCCACGGCTCAATCGCACCAAGTTGCAGAGTAGAGTGGGAGTGGCGTCTTCTTTTTTCCAGACGCAAAGCATACGCACTTCAACTTTTACTTTTCCGTCGGGTGATTGTACGATGGGAATGTAATTTACTTTTTTCTGAAGAATGTACAATTCTTTTTCGACCACGGCTTCAATGTCTTCCTTTTTTACATGAAAAATTACGCCAGATCCTGAGAACGAGAATAAAGGTTTCAATACATAATTTTCAAGGTCTTCCGGAATTTCGGTTAAGTCGCTCAACAAAGTGGTTTCAATAAAATATTTTCCTTTCAGCAACGGTAAAATAAACTTGCTGATTCTGAAAAACCAGTTGGGATGTCCAGCCCATTCCACCTCGAGATCGTCAGAGAAATGGAAATTCAGTTTTAAATCGGTTCGCGAATCCAGTTCGTCAAAAATCACTCGATTGTAGATTCGTTTCACACGGATTTCCTCGCCATTTTCGTTTTTATAGAATAATTGCTTGCCTTTTTTTACGAGTTCAGTAACACAAATTAAAGGAACACCAAGGTCTCTTCGGCAGTAATAAAAATCGATTTTTGTGTTTTGTTTTTCGGGCTCAATTTCCAACAGAATGACATTTTCTTTAGGATGATTGTTGCAAAATACCTCTTCAAGCGTTTGTAGATATTCCTGTGGCGTTATGTCATTGATGAACGGTGTCAAATCCTTTAGAAATGGATAATGATTCTTTAATTTTTCGTATAAATTAATTTGGTAATTGTACAAAGAAGGGAATCCTTGAACTTCAATTAATTTGGGAACAACGGCTCCATTT
>JBIKPM010000084.1:0-7896 GCA_044357435.1 Flavobacterium sp.
ACTTTTAAAGCTCAAAACATGACATTCGACAAAGAAAAAATCCTCCATTATTGTAATAAAGTTTCGAAAAATACTTTAATGCAAACTCTGAATATAGAATATGTTGACGCAGGTCCTGATTATTTAGTGGCTACCATGCCGGTGAATTCATCCGTTCATCAGCCTATGGGATTATTGCACGGTGGTGCCACAGTGGCTTTGGCCGAAAGTGTGGGAAGTGCTGCATCTATGTTATTTGTCAATTCGGATGTCAGCGAAGTTCGTGGAATTGAGATAGCGGCCAATCACCTGAAATCAAAACGAAACGGGATTGTGACGGCAACCGCAAGAATTATTCACAAGGGGAGAAGTATTCACCTTTGGGAAATACGGGTCGTAGACGAGAACGATCATTTAATTTCGCTTTGCAAATTGACGAATATGGTTTTGCCAAAAAGAAAAAGTGAAGACTAACAATGAAAATAATTTTAGAGAAAGCCACAAAACAATTGGCACAAAATCTTCCTTTTGTGCTTTATAAAAAACCTAATGACGCTAATGTAATTGGTCTTTTTCAGAAAAACAACAGCTTGATTTTAGTAAATAATTTTACTGAGAAAGGATTTGTTTTCACCTCTTTTGATGGGAATCAGAAAATACTAATTCCAGAAAATCAATCGGAAGTTAGTTGTGTTGCCTATGATAAAAAGAAGACTGACTACTCGGAAAAAGAACCGGATTTGCCAAATGAATTGGATAGAAATAATTTTAAAAACCTAGTTGCCAAGGGAATTAAAGCCATTGAAAACAACGAATTTAAGAAAGTGGTTTTGTCCAGAAAAGAAACGGTTGACTTGGTTCGTTTTGATTTGATGGAGGCATTCGAAAAATTAGTTCAATTGTATTCTTCTACATTTGTCTATTGCTTTTTTCATCCAAAAGTAGGTATTTGGCTTGGAGCCACGCCTGAACAATTGGTAAAAGCGAATAGTACCTCCTTTCAAACCATTGCTTTGGCTGGTACGCAAAAAGACAGGGGTACTTCGGAAGTGTTTTGGGAGGAAAAAGAAAAAAAAGAACAACAATTTGTTACCGATTATATTGTAGAAACGCTTAATGAAGCTGTTGTAAAAATAGCAGTTTCAAAACCTTACAGCTTGAAAGCAGGAAGTATTTGGCATATCAAAACGGATATTTCAGGTATTTTGAATTCTGGTTTCGGCTTGCAACAAGTGATTCGGTTATTGCATCCTACACCAGCGGTTTGCGGTTTACCAAAAGACAAAGCGAAAGCCTTTATTTTGGAGAATGAAAATTACAATAGGACTTTTTATACTGGTTTTCTGGGTGAATTAAATATGGAAAACAAAACCGATTTGTTCGTAAATTTGCGCTGTATGGAAATTTGTGATTCTCAGGCAAATTTGTACATGGGTTGTGGTATTACAAAAGATAGCATTCCCGAAAAAGAATGGCAGGAGAGTGTCAATAAATCATTGACGATGAAGAGAATTTTTGATTTATAAATTGAATTACCCAAACTTGAAACTTTAAACCTGAAACTAAAATGATATGAAATTAGACATACTGGCATTCGGTGCACATCCAGACGATGTGGAATTGGGTTGTGGAGGAACAATTGCCAAGGAAATAGCTTTGGGCAAAAAAGTGGGTATTATCGATTTGACCCATGGGGAATTAGGCACTCGTGGTTCAAAGGAAATTCGGGATGAAGAAGCCAAAGCCGCTGCTAAAATTTTAGGGGTTTCTGTTCGTGAAAACCTGAATATGCGTGATGGTTTTTTTGTCAATGACGAATGGCATCAGTTGGAAATTATTAAAATGATTCGAAAATACCAGCCTGAAATTGTTTTGTGCAACGCTATTGAAGATCGTCATATTGATCACGGCAAAGGGAGTAAACTAGTCTCTGATGCTTGTTTTTTATCAGGTTTAATGAAGATTGAAACCGAATATGATGGCAAAAAACAAAATTCTTGGCGACCCAAATTAGTGTATCATTACATACAGTGGGCAACCATAACACCTGATTTCGTGGTGGATATTACGGGCTATAATGATAAAAAAGTCGAAGCTGTTTTAGCCTACGGTTCCCAGTTTTACAATTCAAATTCGGACGAGCCTGAAACACTTATTGCCACTAAAAACTTTCTGGATAGCCTCAGTTATCGCGCCCAAGATTTTGGAAGATTAATTGGCACGGACTATGCCGAAGGATTTACGACAGAAAGATATTTGGCAGTCAATAGTTTAGGGGACTTGATATAATTTTTTGAAAATTTTATTTGCAAAAGCAAACTTTAGTGCTATATTTGCACACGTTAAAAATGGTGGTTGTAGCTCAGCTGGTTAGAGTATTGGTTTGTGGTGCCGAGGGTCGCCGGTTCGAACCCGGTCAGCCACCCAGAACGCAAAAGCTTCGAAGAAATTCGAGGCTTTTTTTGTACAAAAAAGATTAAATTTCTTCGAAGCTCTTTATGATTTTATCAAATTTCTGAATTTATTTCCCATCTTTATCCACCATTGGACGATTTTCTCTATTGGCTAATTCCCAGGCGATTGAAAAAGCCAATTGGGTTCTTTTTTTCAAGGCTTCAAATTCAATTTTATCGACTTCGTCTGTTGGTTTGTGATAATCAGCATGTACCCCGCTGAAAAGAAAAACGGAGGGAACTCCATTTTTGGCAAAATTGTAATGGTCGGAACGGTAATAAAAGCGGTTTGGGTCAGCTCTGTCATTGAATTTGTAGTCCAATGATAAGTTCACGTAGTTTTTATTAGCGGCTTCACAGATGTTAAATAAATCAGTCGAAAGGTAATCAGAACCGATGAGGTATACATAATTGCTGGAATCATTGTGAAATTCGTCGTGACGACCAATCATATCGATATTGATGTCTGTTATGGTTTTTGCCATCGGAAACAAAGGATGTTCGGAATAATAGCTGGAACCTAAGAGTCCATGTTCTTCTCCGGTCATGTGAAGAAATAAAATAGAACGTTTTGGTCCGTGACCTTCTTTTTTGGCGATTGCAAACGCCTGGGCAATTTCGAGTAAAGCAACCGTTCCGGAACCATCATCATCGGCACCGTTATAGACTTCTCCGTCTTTTATCCCTACGTGATCGTAGTGAGCCGAAATTACAATGATTTCGTTGGGTTTCTCGGAACCCTCGATGTAAGCCCAAATATTAGCGGAATCCGGTAAGTTTTCATTGCGTTTGGCATTCAGGAAAGCAGCAGGAACTCTTTGGTAAAAATCCGTTGCTCCTTTTGGAAAAGAAATTGCATTGCTTTTGTACTGATTAATGAGGTATTCTCCGGCTTTTTTTTGTCCTTTAGAACCCGTTTCCCGTCCTTCCATTTCGTCAGAAGAAACGATGTAAAGGTGTTTTATTAAGTCTTTAGAGGTGATGGTGTTGAGGTATTTCGTGGGATTGGCATTTGAAACTCCGGATATTTGTGAGGAGCAAGAAAAGGTTGTGGCAATCACAAAAAGGAATAAGATTTTTTTCATAATAATGGTTTGTATCTATTTTTATTTGACAGTGTAGTTTTATTTTTTCAAGACTTCATTCAAGAAAATTTTAAAATGTTCCCAGGATCGTTTTGCGGCTTTTTCATTGTAAGCGGCGCCCTTCGAATTATCATTTCCTGATTCCGGGTTGGTGAAAGAGTGGACAGCATTGGCATAATAAATCATTTGCCAATCGGCCTTTGTGTCTTTCATTTCTTGCTGAAAAGTGGTGATTTCCTCCTTCGATTCATAAGGATCATCGGCACCGTGGCAAACCAAAATTTTTGCGGTTATGGGTTCTGATTCTCGAGTGGCATCTTTGCCTAATCCGCCATGAAAGGATACGACTCCTTTTACGTTCAAGTGCCCCCGAGCAGCTTCAAGCGCTCCCGTTCCGCCAAAACAATATCCCATGACAACAATATTGTTTGGGTTAGCGCCAGAACGAATTAATTGTTCTAATGCCAATGTAATTCTTTTTTGATAGTCATTATAATTTTTTTTGAAAAAACCTGCTTTTTGTCCTGCTTCGTTGAAGTCTTTAGGGTAATTTTCTTCACCATATATATCAGCTACGAATGAATAATAGCCTAAATGAGCTAATTTTTCGGCGGTGTCTTTGGATAGTTTGTCAATTCCCATCCAAGCTGGAAGTATCAAAATTCCTGGTTTTTGTGGGCTTTTCTTTGTGGTTTGAATTGCAAAACCATTCAAAATTTGGGTTCCATCGTTGTATTTAATGGGTTTCAATTGTGCAAATGAAGCATTGGAATACGATAAAATTGCCAAAAATAAATAGTGTATGTTTTTCATAGTATTATTTTTAAACAAATATCAGAAATAAAACAGAATAGTCACTTCCAAATAGCTTAAATTGTATGATATTTGAAAAATTATAATTTTTTTTTAAATCAAATTGCTATGGAACTCAAAAATCAAATTCTTTCTTCTGAGTCAGAAGAAATGATAGCAAAAGAAAATAAATATGGTGCCCATAATTATCACCCATTGCCCGTGGTTTTGAAAAGAGGGGAAGGGGTTTATGTTTGGGATGTTGACGGGAAAAAATATTTTGATTTTCTGTCGGCTTATTCTGCTGTGAATCAAGGGCATTGTCACCCTAAAATTGTGAATGCCTTGGTACAGCAAGCGCAAACATTGACATTGACCTCCCGCGCTTTTTACAACGACCAATTGGGGAGTTTTGAAGAATATGTAACCCAATATTTTGGTTTTGACAAAGTGTTACCCATGAATACTGGTGCCGAAGCCGTAGAAACGGCTCTCAAATTATGCAGAAAATGGGGGTATGAAGTAAAAGGGATTCCTGAAAATCAAGCCCAAATCATTGTTTGCGAGAACAATTTCCACGGACGAACCACTACCATTATTTCGTTTTCGAATGATGAAACTGCCCGCAAGAGTTTTGGACCTTTCACGACCGGATTTATCAAAATCCCTTATGATGACATTGAAGCCTTGGAAAAGGCATTGCAATCCACCAAAAATATAGCCGGTTTCTTGGTGGAGCCCATTCAGGGAGAAGCAGGTGTTTACATTCCTTCCGAAGGGTATTTAGCCAAAGCCAAAGCACTTTGCGAACAACACAACGCCCTATTTATCGCAGACGAGGTGCAAACCGGAATTGCAAGAACGGGAAGGTTACTTGCCACTTGTGGCAATTGCTCTTGCGAAAACGGATGTGAAAATAAGCCAGAGGTAAAACCGGATATTCTTATCTTGGGAAAAGCGCTTTCCGGAGGCGTTTATCCTGTTTCGGCGGTTTTGGCAAATGACGCCATTATGAATGTGATAAAACCAGGACAGCACGGTTCCACTTTTGGTGGAAATCCAATAGCCGCCACGGTTGCCATTGCTGCGCTCGAAGTGATTCGAGAAGAGAAATTAGCCCAAAATGCGGAACGTTTGGGGATTGTTTTAAGAAAAGGATTGAATGAAATTGCCCAACAAAATTCCTTAATCACTTTAGTTCGAGGCAAAGGGTTGCTGAACGCAATTGTAATTAATTGTGGAGAAGACTCTGACTTGGCCTGGAAAATTTGCCTGCGGTTCCGAGATTACGGATTGTTGGCAAAACCCACACATGGCAACAAAATACGATTGGCACCACCGTTAGTGATTACTGAAGAGCAAATCCAGGAATGTCTTGTCATTATTGAAAAGGCATTCCTGGATTTTATATAACGGAATAAAATAAAGGAAAAACCAAAATCTTATTATCGGGACGGTTTTTCAAATATAAAAAAGGTTGGTTAACAGGTTTTTTTAATTGGTAATGTGGTCAAAAATTTAAAAATTAGTTATTCAACATTACCGGCATTACCAGCATCGTTACCGTTTCACCATCTTCTAATCCATCTACTGGAGTCAGGATTCCGGCTCTGTTTGGTAATGACATTTCAAGCATAATCAAATCTGATTGCAGATTGGTCAACATTTCAGTTAAGAAACGGGAGTTGTACCCTATTTGCATATCGTCACCTTGATAATCGCAAGTCAATCGCTCTTCGGCTTTGTTCGAGTAATCAATATCTTCGGCAGAAATATTCAATTCCGCACCAGCAATTTTCAATCGAATTTGGTGTGTGGTCTTGTTGGAAAAAATCGCAACACGACGCACAGAACTCAAGAATTGGGAACGGTCAATCATTAATTTGTTTGGATTTTCTTTTGGAATAACAGCTTCGTAATTCGGATATTTTCCATCTATCAAACGGCACATCAGGACATAATTATCAAAAGAAAAAGTGGCGTTTGAATCGTTGTATTCAATTTTTACTTCCGCATCCGAAGCGCCAAGAATATTTTTCAAAATAGTCAAAGGTTTCTTTGGCATAATAAAATCGGCCACTTGTGAAGCCGTTACATCAGTTCGCGCATATTTCACTAATTTATGGGCGTCAGTGGCTACAAATGTCAATCCTTGCGGAGAAAATTGGAAGAAAACTCCAGACATTACCGGACGTAAATCATCGT
Source organism: Flavobacterium sp. (assembly GCA_044357435.1). GTDB lineage: Bacteria > Bacteroidota > Bacteroidia > Flavobacteriales > Flavobacteriaceae > Flavobacterium. The sequence continues at coordinate 6,515 of JBIKPM010000084.1, forward strand.
TTCCTGCAGCAAAAATGGTTTTGCTGATGGCGGTTGCCAAAACGTCGGCAGGAACCAAGGTTACGGAAGGTTCATCTAAATTTACTGATTTTGGAAATTCATTACCGGGAGCATAAGCCAAAGCATATTTTCCAGAATTAGAACTAATTTCTATGGTGCTGTTTTCTTCAACAGTGAAAGTCAACGGTTGTTCCGGAAAGGTTTTAAGGATTTCCAAAAGCAATTTTGCAGGAACGGCAACACTTCCTTTGCTGGTGGAATCAATGTCTAAAGTGGCTGACATCGTAGTTTCTAAATCGGAGGCAGAAACTGTCAGGACTTTATGATCCAATTCAAAAAGAAAGTTGTCTAAAATAGGTAACGTATTGCTACTGTTGATAACGTTGCCTAAAACTTGTAATTGTTTTAATAAGTACGAACTCGATACTATGAATTTCATCTGTTATGTTTTATTTTTTGGGTAAATATTTTAGTCTATTTTAAAAAAATACTTGGAACAAATATATTGTAAACTATCTTACTTTCTGAATTTTTTTATTAACATTAATGGCTGTATTTCCTTTTTCTGAAGAAGGTAAATAGGATGCCAAAAACCAATAAAATTAGAATTGGAAGCCCGATAGTTAGGAATTGTATACCGGTATATCTCTCGTAAACTTTTTCTTTATCTAATAAAGGCAAATCAAGATCTTTGCTTCGAATGTTAATAAGTCCGTTGTCATCGAGTAAATAATTGACGCAATTCATCAGGAAATCCTTGTTGTCATACAAATTTCCGGAACGTTGGTCATAGCCCAATTCCACTGGTTGAAAGTTTTTGTCCAATTGGTTCCGAATCAAATCTCCGTCCGAAATCACGATCATTTTATTTTCTTTCCCTTTTGCTTTAAATGATTTTTGTTCAAAAGGCAATACTCGATTTTCGAACGTCGAATGAAACGAACCCTCCAATAAAACCGAAAGTGGAATATTTCCTTTGTTGAGGTAATCGTTTGGCGAAGTTTCCTCGGTAACGCTGTTTAAATTGACTTCGACTGGAGTCCCTATTTTCTTCGAATATAGAGAAGATTGCAGCAGGACCGTTTTCTTGATTCTGTTCTTTAAAGTATCGATGGGATTGGCAAAATCAAATTTGATTCCACCTAGATTTTTCACGATGGGATGCTTACTGATGGGGTAAACCTGAGGTGCAAATTTCCAGTTGAATTCCTGATATTGGGACGCGCTTCCTTGTTCTCCGGTTGCCAATTTCAGTGGACTTCCCTGTTCGTCCATTACCAAATCAGGATTAATCCGAATTCCATATTTGAAGAACATATCATTCAAATTCAAATCTCGTGGATACGCCAATGTAGCACCGGATTCATTATACAAACTATCCA
>JBIKPM010000083.1:0-7896 GCA_044357435.1 Flavobacterium sp.
TAAAATTGAAAGAACAAACGCTTGGATGGATAATTTTAGATCGTTACTAAATAGATTTGATACAACAACGGCAAGCTGGTTAGGCTTTAATTATCTAGCCTTCATAGTAATTGCACTAAAAAAGTTTAACAAAATAAAAGTTTAAACCACTTCAAATAGAAAATTAAAAAAATCTAGATAATATTTCAATGAATAATACTGAGAAACTTTTCAAATGACCTTAGCATTGAGAATACATATAATAAAAACAATATATGGATTTACTTTATCAAAAAAAAAAATGACAGTATGAGTATTATGGGATTAAACAACGAAAAATCCAAGAGTACATCAAGCGTTAGAAAAAAGAAAAAATATCATAGAAATGGTTATAAGATTTCAAATAATTCATCAAGTGCATCCTATAGCAATTACTCAATCGCATCAAAAACAAAGACTTTATTTTTGATGTTTATTGTATATGTCATTTTTGGCATAGTGTTTTATAACCTCCTCAAATAGGAAAAATTCCATTAAGCAATTAATTAAAAACCAGCTTTTCCAAAGTTTCCAATACGTACGTATGCATCACTTGGCGGTAATCCAAATGTGTAACGATACGCAATTTTCCGTGTCCCATTGAACTAATGGAAATTCCTTTTTGTCTTAATTTTTCCATCAAAACAGCTTCGCTTATATGAGGTTGAACTGAGAAAATCAAGATATTAGTCTCAATCGGTTCCACTTTAGCAACCCAATTCAGTTCTCCCAAAATAGTCCCCAATTCCTTGGCACGCCTATGGTCATCAACCAATCTTTCGATATGGTTGTCCAAAGCATAAATTCCGGCTGCCGCCAAATAGCCCACTTGACGCATTCCGCCACCAAGAATTTTTCTAACTCTCAAGGCTCTGTGAATAGTTGCTTTATCGGATAACAAAAGAGAACCAATTGGGGAGCCCAAACCTTTGGACAAACAAACCGAAATGGTGTGAAAAAATTTTCCGTATTCCTTTGGATCGTCTTTAGTGGCAACTAAAGCATTCCAAATTCGTGCACCATCCAAGTGGAATTTTAGATTATTGACATCGCAAACTTGTCGAATTTTCTTGAATTCTTCGAAATCATAACAAGCGCCACCGCCTTTGTTGGTCGTGTTTTCAACACAAACCAAACTTGTAAGCGGACTGTGATAAAATTCCGGATCATTGATGGAACCAGCAACTTGTTCTGCTGTAATCATTCCGCGACTTCCGTTCAATAAAAAACAGGAAACCCCACTATTGAAGGACACTCCACCACCTTCATAATTATAAACGTGCGCGTATTTATCGGCGATTAATTGTTCGCCGGGTTGGGTATGCAACTTGATGGCAGTTTGATTGGCCATTGTACCTGAAGGAAAAAAAAGTGCCGCTTCCATCCCGAACATTTCAGCAACCTTGGCTTCCAATTCAATTACTGTTGGATCGTGTTTATAAACATCGTCCCCCACTTCGGCTTGAAACATAAAACGTAACATTTCTTGCGTAGGTTTCGTAACAGTATCACTGACTAAATTTATTTCCATAATATAAAAATGAAATAGTATTTTTGTGGCACAAAATTAAATATAATTTATGACAACTACCGAACAAATAAAAGGTATTGTAGAGCGCCTTGGTGCGTTGAGGAGGTATCTTTGACGTTGATGCCAAACTTATCGAAATTACTAACGAAGAAGAAAAAACCTTGGCTCCTGATTTTTGGAACAATCCAAAAGAAGCCGAAGCTTATGTGAAAACGCTCCGATCAAAGAAAAAATGGATTGAAGACTACAATAAGGCAGTCGAAATGACCGACGAGTTGCAACTCGCTTATGAATTCTACAAAGAAGGAGAACTTTCTGTCGAAGAATTGGACGAGCAATACAATGGTATTGAAAAACATATCGAAGCCATTGAATTCAAAAATATGCTTTCGGATGAAGGAGATAGTTTGAGTGCCGTTTTGCAAATTACTGCCGGTGCGGGTGGAACGGAAAGTTGCGATTGGGCTTCGATGTTGATGCGAATGTACATGATGTGGGCTGAAAAGTCAGGATACAAATTACGGGAACTGAATTATCAGGAAGGTGATGCAGCTGGTATAAAAACAGTAACCTTAGAAATCGAAGGTGATTATGCTTTTGGCTATTTGAAAGGTGAAAACGGAGTGCATCGATTGGTTCGAATTTCTCCTTTTGACAGCAATGCCAAACGACACACTTCATTTGCTTCTGTTTATGTTTATCCGTTAGTCGATGATACGATAGAAATTGAAATAAATCCAGCAGACATTGTAATCACGACAGCTCGTTCTAGTGGTGCTGGAGGACAAAACGTGAATAAAGTGGAAACTAAAGTGCAGTTGGTTCACAAACCTTCTGGAATCCAAATTCAATGTTCGGAAACGCGTTCGCAACACGACAACAGAAACCGGGCGATGCAAATGCTGAAGTCGCAATTGTATGAAATTGAATTGAAAAAACAACAGGAACAACGCTCCGATATTGAAGCCGGAAAGATGAAAATCGAATGGGGCTCGCAAATCCGAAATTACGTGATGCAGCCTTATAAATTAGTCAAAGATGTTCGCACTGGTTATGAAACGAGCAATGTCGATGGCGTAATGAATGGTGAAATCGACGGGTTTCTGAAAGCCTATTTGATGATGATGGGACAACGAGAGGAAGAATAGATTTTAGATTTTTAGCATAAGCTTAAATAAATTAAACCCGGCAAATTTTAAAAACCTGTCGGGTTTGTTATTTAGTGTAGTATTCCTTTCTGAACCAAAAAGCCACATTTACCAAGGCAATTAATGCAGGAACTTCGACCAACGGACCTATAACACCCGCAAAAGCTTGCCCGCTATTGATGCCAAAAACACCTATGGCCACTGCAATGGCTAATTCGAAATTATTACCTGTCGCCGTAAATGCTATGGCTGTCGATTTAGAATAATCGGCACCGAAATATTTTCCAATGAAGAAACTAATGACGAACATAATTACAAAATAAATCACTAGAGGAATCGCAATACGCAACACATCCATTGGTATCTGTATAATCAATTCACCTTTCAAGCTGAACATTAAAATAATGGTAAACAACAATGACAGTAGTGTTATTGGAGAAATAAACGGAACGTATTTGGTTTCAAACCATTCGGCACCTTTAAGAGCAATGAAAGCGTAACGGCTTATGATTCCCAATGCAAAAGGAATTCCCAAATAGATTCCCACACTTTCAGCAATTTGTCCAATGCTGATGTTGACTTCAAAACCGGTGTAGCCAAAATAAGGTGGCAAAATGGTAATGAAAACATAAGCATAGACGCTGTAAAGCAATACCTGAAAAATACTGTTCAAGGCAATTAAACCGGCTGCATATTCCCGATTTCCGTCGGCTAAATCATTCCAAACGACCACCATTGCGATGCAACGAGCCAACCCAATCAGGATTACGCCAATCATATATTCGGGATAACCCTTTAAAAACATTAATGCCAAAGCAAACATTAATATGGGTCCCACAATCCAGTTGAGGAACAAGGAAGCTCCCAACACTTTTGTGTTTTTGAACACCTCCCCCATTTGTTCGTATTTAACTTTTGCCAATGGCGGATACATCATCAGGATTAGTCCGATTGCCAAAGGTATATTAGTGGTTCCGCTGGAAAAGGAATTGATAAACCCGCTGCTGGAAGGGATGAAATACCCGACTGCCACACCAAAGGCCATTGCTGAAAAAATCCAAAGCGTTAAAAATCGATCAAGGAAACCTAATTTTTTCCGCTCTACTACTGGGACACAATTCGTTGTTGACATATCTATTTTTTTATTTGCGAAAAAACATAAAATAGTTCAGTTGCAATTTGCACGCTTCTTTCCTCATACTTTTCGGCTTGTTGTGGCGTATTGTCAAATGCTTTTGGGTCTTCATAAGTAATCGGAAATCGTTTTTCGGCACCAGCAATAAATGGGCAACCCTGATCGGCAGACGAACAGGTCATAATCGCGGCAAAATCACTTTGCGGGTTAAATGCATCGTCAAAGGTTTTAGAAAAACCAACGACAGGATGTTCATTTTGACTGTATTTAATGGCGTAGATTGGGTTATTTCCTTCGGCAATAGTTTTGATTTTAAACCCTTGTTTTGCCAAAGTTTTGACAGCCATAGGAAACATAGCAGTAGCTTCTGTACCACCAGAATAACAGAATACATTTTTAATGTTGCAATATTCAGCCGCTGTTTGTGCCCAAACTTGGGACAAATGACTCCTTCTCGAGTTGTGTGTGCAAATTAAGTTCAGTCTTACTTCTTGTTGATTGTTTACTTTGGTTTGAATAAAATCAATCAGCGGTTGTAAAATGGCTCTGCGTTCTACTGAAATAGCGTCAAAATTAAAAGTACTGATTACATTTTCGATTTCCGGAAATACGCTTGTTTTGGTTTTGGTCATTTTTGTTTTGAATTTTAAAATGGATAAATTAACAACAGCTTCCTCCTGGAGAACAGCAGCTTGATTGATTGTTTAATTCTGATAATTTTACTTTTTGTTTTTCGGCAGGAATACCGCATTGATCCTGGGCTAAACAAGCGGTTTGTTTGTTCAACAAAACAAAGTCTTTTCCATTGAAATCTAAATCGTATTTTCCGATTGTCGTGCTTTGGTATTCCACTTCGATTTCGAAATCCCCTATTCCCAATATTTTCTCGGACAGTTCTATGATATTGAGTAATTTTTGAGGCTTCAAACGGTGTTCGAAATCATTGGCATTCCATAACTGGAAATTCACCACGGTTTCATATCGAACCGTTCCTCCACAATCGATGAAGTTTTTGGTTATTAAACCCACTTCGGTGACGTGAAAATATTCCGGAACCGTTGTTCCGTCAGGCAAGTTGAAGTTTACCGCTTGAACCGTTTTTAGTATGTTTTTTACTTGAGAAAGTTTCATAATATTTTTATTTAAAAATTTAACAACATAAGTTTTTCTTATTCTCTAAATATTTTGCAATGTCTTGAAAAAAGCCTTTTATTTTTTCGAAACCTGCTTCATTGATGCAGTAGCAAATCGAAGTTCCTTCAAAGTTGCCTTTAATCAAGCCTGCATTCTTCAATTCTTTCAAGTGTTGCGAAACCGTGGGTTGTGCCAATGGCAACTCGTTGACAATATCGCCGCAAATACAAGTATTTACTTTTAGTAAATATTCAATAATGGCTATCCTTGCGGGATGCCCTAATGCTTTGGCCAAAACCGCCAAATCATTTTGTTGTTCTGTAAAGAAATCTGTTTTCGTAGCTCCCATAACATCGTATATTTATATTGCAATATTACGATAAATATACCTAATAAGAAATATTTTAGGATAAATTTCACGTTTCCAAATGGAAATTAAAAATAGCAATATTCCAAACCTGAAGGATTTTATTTAACTTATTGGGTGTGTTTAAGAATATACTCACCAACAAATTAATTTATTGGAAAATGGATTTAACGATTTAATGTTGCTCTTTTTAAAATCATCAGAAACAATCTATTAGGAAATCCAACGTAAAATTGCTTAATTTGACAATTATACCAAGAATTTAACATAATCTATAAGCAATGAAATCCTACTCCATCCAAGAAATAAACGAAGTTTTAAAAGGCACCATTGTTGGCAATACTTCACTAAAAATAACCGCCCCAGAGCAATTAGAACTTGCCGGTGCTTCCGACATCTCTTTTATTGGAAACAAAAAATACGAAAAATTATGGGAAACATCCAAAGCATGTGCCGCGGTTGTTAACGAAGATATTTCTATCGAACCCGGCGAAAACAAAACATTTATTAAAGTGCAAAATGCTGATTTAGCCATGTCGCAAGTGCTGGAGCTTTTCGCTCCACCTACTCCTTTATTTAGTATCGACATCCACCCAACTGCTGTTATTGACAAAACTGCCATCATAGGAAACGGAACCCGGATTGGAGCCGGATGTTATATTGGTCCAAATGTTCAACTTGGCGAAAACGTTACAATTTACCCTAATGTTACGATTCTTGACGAATGTACGATTGGAAAAAAAACGGTGATTTGGTCAGGCGCAGTAGTTCGGGAACGCTGTCATATGGGCAATGATTGCATTATACATCCTAATGCCACAATTGGTGCTGATGGTTTTGGATTCCGCCCTGACCCACAAAGGGGTTTGGTCAAAATTCCTCAAATTGGAAATGTTATTCTTGGAAATAATGTTGAAATTGGTGCTAATACTTGCGTTGATAGAGGAAAATTTAGTTCGACCGTTTTGGGAGATGGTTGTAAAATTGACAATTTAATACAAATTGGTCATAATAGTAAATTGGGGAGATTCTGCATTATGGCAGGACAAAGCGGTTTGGCTGGTTCGGTAACATTAGGAAACGGCGTCCTCATTGGCGGAAGCGCTTCCATTACTGATCACGTGACCATAGGTGACGGAGCAATTATAGGTGGAGGTTCTGGCGTGACTAAAGATATTCCAGGTGGAAAAACGATGCTGGGTTACCCTGCAATCGAAGCCCGTGATGCCCTAAAACAATGGGCCATATTGAAGAGATTAGTTAATGAATCCAAGAAATAATTATCCCCATAATATTGTGTTTTGTTACAATGGTTTTGTAATTTAGCCCTCCCTACTTTTAGATAAACACAATTTCAATATGGATTTGAACTTCAATAAAAACGAAGACCACAATAAACTCCTACTTTCAAATTTGCGCCAAAAATTTGCCAAAGTAAAATTGGGCGGAGGTGAAAAACGTATTCAAAAATTGCATTCCGAAGGCAAAATGACAGCTCGGGAACGCATTGATTATTTGCTTGACAAAGGAAAACGGATTGAAATTGGTGGTTTTGTCGGAGATGGAATGTATGCTCCATATGGGGGATGTCCGTCGGGTGGTGTTGTGGTTAAAATTGGATATATCAAAGGACGTCAGTGCATTGTTGTTGCCAATGATGCCACTGTAAAAGCAGGTGCTTGGTTCCCAATCACTGCAAAGAAAAACCTACGTGCACAAGAAATCGCAATGGAAAATAGAATTCCTATTATTTATTTGGTCGATAGTGCCGGCGTATTTTTGCCACTACAAGACGAAATTTTTCCTGATAAGGAACACTTTGGAAGGATATTCAGAAATAATGCCTTAATGAGCAGTATGGGAATTACCCAGATTTCTGCCGTTATGGGAAGTTGTGTTGCTGGAGGTGCCTATCTTCCAATTATGAGCGATGAGGCCTTGATAGTTGATAAAACAGGAAGTATTTTCTTGGCTGGAAGTTATTTGGTTAAAGCCGCTATTGGAGAAAACATAGATAATGAAACTCTTGGCGGGGCAACAACACATTGCGAAATTTCTGGGGTTACAGATTACAAAGCCAAAGACGACAAAGATGCTTTAGACAAAATAAAAAATATTTTTGACAAAATTGGTGATTATGACAAGGCTGGTTTCAGCCGAATTAAAGCGGCGAAACCCGCTTTGGATGAAAATGACATTTACGGTATTTTGCCAAAAGCTCGAAATGAGCAATATGACATGATGGAAATCATCAACCGCTTGGTGGATAATTCAAAGTTTGAAGCCTATAAAGATGGCTACGGACAAACCATTATAACCGGTTATGCCAGAATTGACGGTTGGGCTGTGGGAATTGTTGCCAACCAACGCAAAGTAGTAAAGACCAAAACAGGAGAAATGCAATTTGGTGGTGTTATTTATTCGGATTCTGCCGATAAAGCCACTCGTTTTATTGCCAATTGTAATCAGAAGAAAATTCCATTGGTTTTCTTGCAGGATGTTACTGGATTTATGGTGGGTTCCAAGTCAGAACAGGGAGGAATCATAAAGGATGGTGCTAAAA
>JBIKPM010000085.1:0-7887 GCA_044357435.1 Flavobacterium sp.
AAACCAGTGTTATTGATTTTTCCGCTACTTGGTGTGGTCCGTGTAAAATGCTGGATCCTATTTTGAAACAGGTAAAAGACAGTTTGGGAGAGCGTGTAGCGATATTTAAAATTGATGTAGATAAAAACCAGGAATTGGCTTCGAAATACCAAGTTCGTGGAGTTCCCACCCTGATTTTGTTTCAAAACGGAAAGCAATTGTGGCGACAGTCAGGGGTTTTGACCAAGGATGAAATAATAAAAACCATCGTGGAAAAAAGTAACTGATGACCAAGAAAGCAATACTAATTACAGGAATTGGAATAGTCGTTGGAGCCATTTCGGGTTATCTATACTATTTTTACATAGGTTGTGCATCAGGAAACTGTGCCATAACATCAAAACCATTAAATAGCACTTTATACGGTGCTTTAATGGTCGGTTTAGTATTTTATATGTTTGTGAAATCACCAAAAGAGTCTTATTATTTTAACCAATTAAATTTAAAAAATCATGAAAAAAAACATGGGTTCAACAGACAAAATTATTCGTATTCTCATTGCTCTTGTGGTAGGAGTTTTATATTATACGGAAACAATTAGCGGAACAACCGCAATAGTTTTAGGGGCTTTTGCCATCATTTTCTTAATCACAAGTTTTATAAGTTTTTGTCCTTTGTATTTGCCTTTTGGTATAAATACCTCTAAAAAAGCGTAATAAAAATAGAATGGAAAAAGAAAGTCCAATAAACAAAGACCTTATTTTAAGAGAACGATTGGCTTTACAAAGAACAATCTTGGCCAATCAGTCGACTTTTTTATCATTTCTGAGAACATCCCTTTATTTTTTTGTTGCCGGCTTAAGCATAACCAGTTTGTTAAATATGACCAACAGCAGTGTTGCCATTGAAATTTTCTTTTTTACCAGTTCCTTTATAATTTTTTTGATAGGGATTTTAAATTATTTCAAGCAGAAAAAAATGATTGCTGAAAACGAAAAAAATATTGGAGATTATAAAAATGAATATTATGGAAAATGAACAAGGCAATTTGTCTTTAGACGAAGAACTCCTGGATCAAGAATACTGGGACAAGCAATACATTTCCAATACTACCAGTTGGGATTTAGGGCAAGTTTCTCCACCCATAAAATCATATATCGACACTATAGAAGACAAAAATATCAGCATTCTAATTCCTGGCTGTGGCAACAGCTATGAAGCAGAGTATCTCTTGAAAAATTATTTTACCAATGTTACCGTTATTGATATCGCGCCAACATTAGTGAAGAATCTTCAGGAAAAATTCAAAAACAATCCCAATATTAAAATCGTCTTGGGCGATTTCTTTGCCCATCAAGGGAAATACGACTTGATTATCGAACAAACTTTTTTTTGTGCTTTGCCACCCGCAATGCGGGAGCAGTATGTGTTGAAAATGCACCAACTTTTATCCAAAGGCGGAAAATTAGCCGGATTATTATTTAATAAAAAATTTGAAGGCGGTCCCCCTTTTGGTGGAAGCCAAGCCGAGTATGAGCAACTTTTTAAGGATCATTTCGATTTTTTAAAAATGGAAGTGTGTCAAAATTCAATTCCTCCACGTGCTAATACCGAATTGTTTATCGAATTTCAAAAGAAAGAATAAGTCACTCATAACTAATTAATTAGTTGATTTAGAGTTAATTAAAACTATTTACTAACTTTATGGTAGCTATGAAAAAGACGCCTCAATACAGACTTTCAAAAGATGAATCGGCATTTGTCCAAGGGCCTTTGTCCCGATTTCGGGAATTGTTTTTTGTGTTCAAAGTATTACTTAGCTTCATAAAGGCTTTTCGTAAAATGCATTTCATTGGGCCTTGTGTCACGGTTTTTGGCTCGGCGCGTTTTGGTTCTGAAATGGATCATTATCAAGACGCGGAACGTATTGGCGCCGCAATGGCAAAACTGGGTTTTACCGTGATGACAGGCGGCGGTCCAGGAATTATGGAAGCCGCCAATAAAGGCGCTTATGAAGCTGGCGGTTATTCTGTGGGTTGCAATATCGTGCTTCCAGTGGAGCAAGGACCAAATTTGTATCTCCACAAATGGATTTATATTCCCTATTTTTTTGTTCGGAAAGTCATTCTCGTGAAATATTCCTTCGCCTTCATCGTGATGCCGGGAGGAATTGGCACTTTGGACGAATTGTTTGAAGCTCTGACTTTAATCCAAAACAAAATGATTGCTGGCTTTCCCGTCGTGATTTTTGACACCGAATACCATAAAGATTTGTGCGAACACATTGATATGATGGTGCAACACGAAAGCATCAGTCCTGAAGATATGCAATTGTTGTTTGTGACGGATTCCGTTCCGGATTTGGTGGCACACATCGAAAAACACGCCATTAAAAAGTTTGGTTTGAGGAAGATTCATTATAAACCAAAATGGTGGTTTGGAGAAAGCAGGAGGTGAGTACTTTGTATCTCGTAATAACAAATTAGAACAAAAACATCTCCTTTCGAGATGTTTTTTCATTTTATATCTCGTGTGTAACACTTGTTACTGAACAAAAAAGACTGTGAATATATCTTTGCCCCATAATCAAGAACAATCATTATGAGGAAAATAAATTTACTGTTTTTAATTGGAACGCTTTCTGTTTCGGCTTTGGGTTTTGGGCAAGATACCCTAACCATTTCCAAAAAAGATATTGTACAAAAAGCCAAGGACAAAAACCTGCAACTCCAGATTGCGAATCAAGCCTTCAAATCGGCACAAGCAGATTATCGACAATCCAATGCCTTGTTTTTGCCAAGCATCACGGCATCGCACACCGCAATTTCAACCACAAATCCGTTAATGGCTTTTGGTTCAAAATTGAATCAGGAAGTGTTAACGGCATCGGATTTTAATCCCGCTTTGTTGAATGATCCTGCCGTAACCCAAAACTACGCCACCAAAATTGAGGTCTTGCAACCGCTGATCAACGTGGATGGTTTGTATGGACGACAAGCTGCCAAGTCCAAAATGGAAGCCTTTCAATTGCAAACCGAACGCACGGGAGAATATTTGGCTTTGGAAGTCAATAAATCTTTTATGCAATTGCAATTGGCCTACAAAGCGGTAAAAGTTTTGGAAAAAGCTAGCGCTACAGCGGATGCAAATTTGAAACTAATTGCCAATTATTTCAACCAAGGAATCCTTCAAAAAACAGATGTTTTGTCGGTGCAAGTTCGTGTCAACGAGATGAAAAATCAATTGCAATACGCCAAAAGCAATGTGCAAAACGCTTCTGATTATTTGGCTTTTCTGTTGAATGAAGACAATACGAATAAAGTGTATAAACCCTTGGAAAAGTTGGATAATACGATTGTTATTTCAAGTAGTAATACAATACTTTCAGGCAATAGAAAAGACATTTTGGCAATGGATAAATCATCTGAGGCTTACGCCAAAATGTTGCAATCGAGCAAGATGAATTTTCTGCCAACCTTGAATGCTTTTGGAAGTTATGAATTGTACGACGATACACTTTTTGGAATGAATGCCCAAGGCTATTTGGTTGGAGCGCAATTGTCCTGGAAAGTTTTTGACGGTTACAAATCCATTGGGAAAATGGAAAAAGCCAAAGCCGATTTTCAAAAAGCGGAAGTCGAAAATCAACAATACAAATCGCAAAGCCAACTGGAACTCAACAAAACCAATCGCCAGTTGAAAGACGCCGAAAACAAGGTGAATCTGGAAAAATTGGCCTTGGAACAATCGCAAGAAGCCTACCGAATCAGAAGCAATCGTTTCTCACAAGGCTTGGAAAAAACCACCGATTTATTGCAAGCAGAAAGCCAAATGTACCAAAAAGAATTGCAGTTGCTGCAAGCGGTTTTCGAATATGATTTTACACAGGAGTATTTGCAATTTTTAACCAAGTAAGAGTCAATATCAATAACAATCACAATAGCAATTTCAATAATTAAAAAATATACAATGAAAAAGAACTTATTTAAATCAATCTTAATCGCTTCGCTTTTTATTTTATTACTTTCTTCTTGTGGAGGAGACAAAAAAGAATCCATCAAGCAAGAACCAATCATTGCCGTGAAAGTAAGCGGAGTTTCTGAAAACACCGATGGCGGATTTATAACTGCCAGCGGAAAAATTGAAGCCGAAAACAGTGCCAATCTAAGTACCCGAATGATGGGTTACGTTACCAAAATTCACGTGAAAGTGGGACAAAAAGTTGGAGCAGGGCAATTGTTGGTCAGCATCAACAACAGCGATTTGCAAGCCAAAAAAGCCCAAGTGGATGCGAGTATTTTGCAAGCCACAGCGGGTTACAACAATGCCAAAAAAGATTACGATCGCTTTGTGAATTTATTCAAACAACAATCGGCTTCCCAAAAAGAATTGGACGATATGACAGCGCGTTACGAAATGGCAAAAGCCGGCTTGGAAGGTGCCAAACAAATGCGAAACGAAGTGATGGCGCAGTTTTCTTATTCGAATATCAGGGCTCCCTTTTCAGGAACGGTAACCAATACTTTTGTGAAAGAAGGAGATATGGCGAATCCAGGAATGCCTTTGGTTAGTGTGGAAGGCGCAACGAGATTGCAAGTAACTGCAATGGTTTCGGAAAACAATATTGCAAGCATCAAAAAAGGAATGGCTGTGAAAGTTTTGGTAAAATCATCCAACGCCAATCTAAAAGGAAAAGTAAGCGAAGTGAGTTCGTCTGCAACGAATACGGGTGGACAATATTTAGTAAAAATCAATTTAGACAAAACGGATTCGTCTGTATTATCTGGAATGTTTGTCAATGTACAATTTCCAGTTTCCAATGCAATTCAGACTACCAAAACTGAAATGGTTTTAGTTCCTGAAACCGCTTTGGTCAAACAAGGACAATTGACCGGAATTTACACCATTGGAACCGGGAATGTTGCCATTTTGAGATGGTTGCGAATCGGGAAAACTTTTGGCAATCAAGTGGAAGTATTATCGGGATTGTCGGCTAGCGAGCAATATATTGTTTCGGCTGAAGGGAAGTTGTATAACGGAGCTTTGGTTAGTATTCAATAATCAGATTTCATCTGGCGGTTTAAACAACTTTAAACCCTAAACTTTTAAACAAAAAAAATATGCAAGAAGGTATTTCAGGTAAAATAGCCCATTTTTTCATCAATTCGAAATTGACCATTTTATTGATGGTGGCTTTGATGATTATTGGTGTATATAGTTCGTTTCTGATTCCGAGGGAAGAAGAACCGCAGATTAATGTGCCGATGGCCGACGTAATGGTGGGTTATCCGGGAGCGAGTCCTACGGAAGTGGAAAGCCGAGTGGCGAAACCATTGGAGAAAATTATTTCGAACATCAAAGGAGTGGAGCACGTGCACACGATGGCGATGAACGGTCAAGCGATGTTGATTGTCCAATTTTATGTGGGACAAGACGTGGAGCGTTCCTATGTGAAATTGTATGACGAGTTGGCGAAACACGAAGATATGTTTCCGAAAGGCGTTTACAAACCAATGGTGAAAACCCGTTCGATTGACGATGTTCCAATGTTAGGATTGACACTTTGGAGCGAAACCCAAGATGATTTCCAATTGCGCCAGATTGCCGAAGAAGTAACTTCGGAAATCGAGAAAGTGAAAGATGTGGCGATTACCAAAGAAATTGGTGGCAGCAATCGTGAACTGAAAGTGATTTTGGACAAAGATAAAATGGCCGAAAATGGTGTGGATGCTTTGGGTATCATGCAAATGATTCAAGCCAATAACGGCAGTTCGCAATCGGGTAGTTTTGTGCAAAATGACCAAGAATATTTGGTTACCACAGGGCAATTTTTATCGAATTCGGAAGACGTTGAAAACTTGGTGGTAGGCGTGAACAAAAATATGCCAGTGTATTTGAAACAAGTGGCAACGGTTCAAGACGGGCCATCCACAGCCAGAAGTTATGTGTCTTTTGGGTATGGCAAAGCCAATGAAAAATTCAAAACTGCTAAATCAGAATATCCAGCCGTTACGATTTCCATCGGAAAAGTAAAAGGTGCGGATGCGATGAAAATTTCGGCTAAAATTATTGATAGAGTAGAGCATTTAAAGAAAACTTTAATTCCAGATGATGTTCACGTGGAAGTAACTCGAAATTATGGAGAAACCGCTTCACACAAAGTAGGGGAATTGTTGCTGCACTTGGGGATAGCAATTATTGCCGTTACGATTTTGGTGATTTTGGCAATGGGTTGGAGAGGCGGATTGGTCGTGTTTTTCTCCGTTCCGTTGACGTTTGCCTTGACCTTGTTTGCTTATTATTTGTTGGGTTACACACTGAATAGAATCACGCTTTTTGCCTTGGTTTTCGTGGTGGGAATCGTCGTCGATGACAGTATCATCATCGCCGAAAATATGCACCGACATTTCAAGATGAAGCGACTGCCGTTCAAACAAGCGGCGATTTATGCGATAAATGAAGTAGGAAATCCAACGATTTTGGCCACGTTTACTGTTATTGCGGCTATTCTGCCAATGGCTTTCGTGTCGGGAATGATGGGGCCTTATATGAGTCCGATGCCGATTGGCGCTTCGATTGCGATGTTGTTGTCTTTGTTCGTGGCTTTGACCGTGACACCTTATTTGGGGTATCATTTGTTGCAAGAAAAAGAAGAGCAAGAACACAAGCACGAAGAAGGAATGGAAACCAGCCGTATTTATAAATTATACAATAAACTGGAACGCCCATTATTGGAAAGTAACTCTAAAAGGAGAATCCTTTTGGCGGTGACCGTGGTGTTGTTATTTGGTTCGGTTTTTATGTTTTTCACCAAATCGGTAGTCGTGAAAATGCTGCCTTTCGACAACAAAAACGAATTCCAAGTCGTGATTGATATGCCCGAAGGAACTACATTGGAACGCACAACAGCAGTGACCAAAGAAATAGCACAATATCTTTCGACCAAACCCGAAGTGGTAAATTATCAGAATTACATTGGAACATCTGCTCCGATAACTTTCAACGGATTGGTGCGTCATTACGATATGCGTGGTGGTAGTAATATGGCGGATATTCAGGTAAATTTGTTGCACAAAGAAGACCGTGATTTACAAAGTCACGATATCGCTAAGGAAATGCGTCCCGATATCCAAAAGATTGCCAAGAAATATGGTGCGAATGTAAAAATTATTGAAGTTCCGCCAGGACCGCCGGTTTTATCGACTTTGGTTGCCGAGATTTATGGGCCAGATTACAAGGAACAAATCAAAGTGGCGAATCAGGTAAAAACGATTTTGGAAAACACAACTGATATTGTGGATATCGATTGGATGGTAGAGGATAATCAAACCGAATACAAACTGGAAGTCGATAAGGAAAAAGCAATGCTGAACGGCATTGCGCCACAACAAGTGGTTGGAAATTTGACTTATTTGTTGAAAGAATATCCCGTTTCTAATTTGTACGACGAAAATTCCAATGACAATGTGGGCATCGTGCTTTCGCTTGATGACAAAGATAAAACGAGTTTGCAGGACATTCAAAACCTTAAAATCAAAGGCAGTCAGGGGAATATGATTCCGGTGAGTGATTTGGTAAAAGTGGTTCAAGATACTTTGCAAAAAACCATTTACAGAAAAGACCAAAAACGTGTGGTTTATGTGACCGCCGATATGGCTGGAGCATTGGAAAGTCCTGTGTATGCGATTTTGGGAATGAATGAAAAACTAACCAAAATGAACGTTCCAAAAGGCTATAAAGTCAACGAATTGTATATGGAGCAACCTACGGATGAAAGTGATTTCACCGTAAAATGGGATGGCGAATGGCAAATCACTTTGGAAGTTTTCCGTGATTTGGGAGTGGCATTTCTTGTGGTAATCGTCATTATTTATATGCTAATTGTAGGTTGGTTCCAAAACTTCAAAA
>JBIKPM010000333.1:0-2661 GCA_044357435.1 Flavobacterium sp.
TAATAATTTTCTTTTTCTAAAACGGCAACATTTTCTTGAGTAACGGTTGCAATCGTTCGCACTACTTTTTTTGGTTGTGCTTGTTTTAAATACCAATAAATTCCATCAAAATTATCACTGTGATACGTTCCATTGAAGTGAATAAACAGACTGTCTTCTTTACCATTTAGCAAAATAAAATGAGCCATCGTTGCGTCTTTTACCGCTTGTGCTTTGGGTAAATTTTCACCACCATGACCTCCCATTTCTTCCACCATTTTGACATATCCTGGCAACATTGGATTATAATTAATGGGCAAAGTTGCTACCCAGAGCTTCTCTTGGTCAGATAATTGATCCAACGCTGTATATCCTTGTTTGAAAACTAAACTGGCAAAACGTCTTGGAACATTGGTGGCAATAAACGGAATTGCATTTGCTTTCGCAAAATCAACCAGTGGCTTGTAATCAGTTTTGTAATTAGGCCAAAGTCTGGCAGTACTGTCTAATTTTTTTTGATTTATTTCGCCTATCAAATACTGATTCAATTGTTTTTGATTATCTGCTTCAATCATTTCTGCTCCTAAAATTAAACTCTTTTTTAAAGACAGCTCTTTTGTAATTTCTAATTGAAGCCAATGAATAATTGAATTATCATGGTATTCACCAAATAACACGATAGAGGATTTCTCTAATTGCTTTATTACTTTAGGATAGGAAACTACTTTTCCATTTTTATCAAAAATCTGATAGGGTAATTTGACTTGCGAAAAGGTAATTAGTGAACTGAAAAATAATAGTATCGTAAAAAACAGTTTTATTGGTTTTTGCATTGATTTAATTTTCTTGCTAAAATAGTTATTAATGGCCGGGATTGAAAAAAAAATTATTAAATTCCCATATAATATGTCGTATTTAAGTAAAATTAATAAAAATATAAGTTGCCCTAATTTATTTTACTAAAACCAAGTCGGTTCTGAGTCAGATTTGTAATTTTATCGGTCTAAATAATCATTAAAATTTTCAAAATGAAAATAGGAATTGACGCCATTGCTTTTGATGTTGCCAAAATACATTTGCCGATAGCAAAATTGGCCAATGCCAGAAAAATTGAACCCGAAAAATTAGAAAAAGGGCTAGGTCTTTTGAAAATGACTTTACCAGATGTGCATCAAGATACCGTGGTTTTTGGCGCCAATGCCCTGACAAAATTGATTCTTGACTACAAAATCAACCTTTCTGAAATTGCTCGAATTTATGTAGGAACCGAGAGTGCTATTGACAATTCTAAACCCATTGCCTCTTTTTTAGTAAATTTGATGGAGCAAAAATTTGGCGAAGATTCCCTGTCGGACTGCGATGCAGTCGACTTTACTTTTGCTTGTATTGGCGGCGTTGATGCGATGCAAAACTGTATCGATTATGTAACTTTAAATCCAACAAAAAAAGCAATTGTAGTTACGAGTGATATTGCCAAATACGATCTAAACTCTACTGGAGAATACACTCAAGGAGCGGGAGCAGTAGCGTTATTAATTGCGGCAAATCCGAAAATTATTGCTTTCGAAAACTATTGGGCGACCAGTACAAAAGGCGTTTTTGACTTTTTCAAACCGTATCGCTCCATTTCAAAATCGGAAATAACAGGAAATAACAACAACGATTCTTGGTTTGATAATTTAGAGGCCAAAATTGAAATTCATAAAGACCAACCCGTTTTTGAAGGCCAATATTCGAACCAATGTTATATGGACCGAACTCGTAATGCTTATTTTTCGTTTAAAAAATTAAAACAAACTTCCGAAACCATTTATGCCTCTTGGGAAAGTATTGTCATGCATTTGCCTTATGCTTTTCAAGGGCGCCGAATGTTATCAGAAATTTATGCTTTGGACGCTGAAAATTCAGTTATTTCTGAGAATGACACTGCCGTAGATTATCAAAATAAGTTAAAAGAAATTAGCAAAACCGACGAATATAAAACCTTTGTATCTCAAAAATTGCAATCTGCAGAATTGGCTTCGTCGTTGATTGGAAATTTATATACGGGTTCTATTTTTATGGGTTTACTTTCTACTTTGGCTCATTTTTATGACACCAATAAAGAAGTTTCAGGAAAGAAATTTGGCTTTCTTGCTTATGGAAGTGGTTCAAAATCGAAAGTTTTTGAAGGGACTATTCAACCCGATTGGAAATTGGCATTAGCCAAAATAAAACTATTTGAAACCCTTGAAAACAGTGCTGAAATTAGTTTTGATGTGTATGAAAAACTACATAAAAAAGAACAAAAAAATAGTGTTCAATCTCCAAAAAATGAATGGGTCTTAGACCGAATAGAACGTGAAATTCCGCACTTAATTGGTGCGCGATATTACAAATGGATTGATTAGATTTGTATTCTAATTTATTCTTATTATGAAATACCATCAAATTGACCGCAATTTATTCATAAAAAACCGCGCAAAATTTACGGCTCAAATGAAGCCTAAAAGCGTTGCTGTTTTTAATTCGAACGATATTTATCCGGTTTCCGCCGATTCTACTTTGCCTTTTGCACAACACCGCGATATTTTTTATTTAAGCGGAGTTGATCAAGAAGAAAGTATTTTACTGCTTTTCCCAGACGCTCCCTATGAATACCAACGCGAAATGCTTTTCTTGAAAGAAACCAGCGAACACATT
>JBIKPM010000332.1:0-2661 GCA_044357435.1 Flavobacterium sp.
TTTAGTACTTCGGTCATTGGTTTCTCCTATTCTCAAATAAGGATCTTCCTTACCACGTACTTGATGCCACCAACGGTTTAAATCGTGTTGTAATGTACCGGTTCCTACCACACCAAGACGGTATTGTTTAGAGATATTTTCGGCTTTGAGGATGATGTTTTTGTTCATGGTGATTCGTGAAAGGTGAAAAGTGAAAGGTTAGTAGTGGAAGGTTAATAGTGAGAAGTGAGACAATGTTAGTGAGACGATTGTCTTTTCACTATTTTCACTTTCCATTCTTTCCATCTAAGTAATTTCTAAATCCTAATAGTAATTTTTTAACATCGTTAATTTGATTCTCAATACTTTCTTCTTTAATGATATAATTTATTCTAACTGCTATTGCATATTGTGTATCCAATTCAGAAAGTGAACCTAAGGCAATGTGCAGAAAATGAATTAATTCTTTATCTCCTTTTCTTGCAGCTCCTTCTGCAATATTGGACGGAATTGAAACTGCAGCTCTTCGCATTTGACTAATTAAACCAAACTTTTCTGTGTCTGGAAATTTTAAAGTCAACTTATAAATAGTTTCTACCAAAACCATACTCTTTTTCCAAACGTCTAAATCTTTATGATTCATATCTTCTGTTTTGTGAATCGTAAGTGGTGAATGGTGAGTGGTGAATGGTAAAACTATTTACTTTTCACTTTTCACTTTTCACTTCTCACGGTTTAATTCTAACAATCTTATCTTCTTT
Source organism: Flavobacterium sp. (assembly GCA_044357435.1). Taxonomy (GTDB): domain Bacteria; phylum Bacteroidota; class Bacteroidia; order Flavobacteriales; family Flavobacteriaceae; genus Flavobacterium. The sequence continues at coordinate 741 of JBIKPM010000332.1, forward strand.
AAGTATCACTAATTCGCTATTCATTTTCTTTTTGAATTCAATCAGCTTTTCATAAACTTTATCCATTCCTTCAATTATTTTAATTTAATTGGGAGTTCTTTTATATGTTTTCATGATATTGTTTTTAGCTTTCAAAAAATACTTGATGATTTTTTTCTATTTCACTACTATAATTACTAGGCATAGCATCCCAATCAAACACTTGAACAAATATTGGAATATTACTTTGTTTAAGATTTTCTTTGAATAATTGAATGTTAGACTTAACTCCAATATTTTTAGTTTTATTAATAACAACTAAATCTAAATCACTCCCCTCATGAGCAATTTCTTTAACTCTACTACCAAAAGCCCAGATTTCGATAGAAAAAGGAAAACATTTTTTAGCAATTTCTACTATTCTTTTTTTATCGTTGGCTCTAATTTGCATCTTTATTGAATTTATTTACAGACGTAACTACAGACTGAGCGTCTTTTATAAAACTTTCTAAAACTTCAATGATATTTTCGGCAAAACTTTGTCCGTATTCGTGAGCTGTCAAATTACGTTTATCTCTATACTCCAACCATCTTTCAGTTTCTTCAATATTCAAAACACCAAACTGACACGCTTTTCTAAACACATCTTTAAAAAAAAGTCTGTCAATTTCTACACTTGACACTACATAATTCTTGAGGATTTTTTTTATTATTTTGGCACATTGCTCTAAAATAATTTCAAATTCTTTAATACAAGCGGAGCGATAAATATCTTTCTCTATTGAATCTTCAGGCGCAATAGAATAAAGTTCAAAAGCTTTTTCTAAAGCATTGATACATTTTTGTAAAAAAGTAACATCTAATTTATTCATCTTCTAGTTGTATTTGGTGTCAAAAGTAATCATCGCTATTTATAATTCTACAAAAATAATTTAATATCAAATTTAAGCAAGTCCTTTCTATTATTCCAAATCATTTTCATTTGTTTTTGTTAAGATGAGTTGAAATTTTGCTTTTATCCGCTTTTTATATTTTCTATAAAATCTTTTAACCCTATGTAGATACCTCCATAATTGTGTTGCAATAGGTTTCTTTGGATTTTCTATTATTTCACTTAAAATTTGAAGTACTTGAATGCGTTCTTCATTATGTGATAATTTATGCTCATTAAAAGTAGGTTGCATCAACATATCAATAGCCAAATCATCGGTTTGATCTATTTCGAGTAATTTAGCAATCAAATCCTCTTCGGATTTGAAATCGCTATAATCAATAAATCGTTTGGTATTAAAATCTTTGCTTACGAATTTATTGCCCCAATAAATCGGGATACAATCTTTGTATATGGGCTCTAAAATTTTCTCCGTCGTATATCCGTCATACATACTGTTTTCAAAAGAAATTACAAACTTGTAATCCTTAATAAATTCTAGTTTATCAGCCACTCTACCCCCAACATTATTAATAACAGAGCCCCCTGAATCCACTTGTTTTGTTTTAGATAGTGCATTAAAAAAAGTAAGTCTTTCTTTTCCTTTAGGATTAGAAACTACCATGCAGCAGAACTTAGTTTTAGTATCCCAAATATTTTTTGCTTCAGCTCTTGAAGGAATGATTTGTAATTTATCATTCATCTTAAGTAGATCAACATACATGGAATATAGTGGCAATCTAAAATGATTTTTTCGAGTATTATAATCAAACGAAAAGGCAAAATCGCAAGCAGTAAAATCGGGTCTGAGGTTTTCGGCAGTATAAAAAATTCGAGTACAATTATATTTTAAATAATTACTGTCATAACAAGAATAAAATAATAAATCAGGATTTTCATCGATAATCACTTTGTATTTTTCGATTAACAAATTATAGAAATAATTGTTTGTTTTGTCAAAACCCGGCCAAAAATCAACAAAGTTTATTTTAATTTCTGTCATAAAAAATT
>JBIKPM010000086.1:0-7867 GCA_044357435.1 Flavobacterium sp.
CTGTGCGTTTTATAGGAAATCATTCTTCCGGGAAAATGGGTTTTGATATTGCGCAAAGTGCCGCTAATCTTGGAGCTTCTGTGATTTTAGTTACTGGACCTTCTCATTTAAAAATAGAGAATAACTTAGTGAAATTGATTCGTGTTGTATCGGCCCAAGAAATGTATGATGCCTGTCATCAGTATTTTGATAATGTCGATGTGATGATTGCTGCAGCTGCAGTAGCGGATTATAAGCCAAAGACTGCATATCTTCAAAAAATTAAAAAAGACGCGGATGTTTTTACCATCGAACTCGAAAAAACGAAAGATATTCTGGCTTCCTTGGGTGAAATTAAAAAGAATCAGTTTTTAATAGGTTTCGCTTTGGAAACCGAAAATGAAATTGAAAATGCAAAGCTGAAAATTCAGAAAAAAAACCTAGATTTGATAATTCTTAATTCTTTACAAGATGATGGAGCTGGTTTTGGAAAGTCAACCAATAAAATAACTTTTATTGATAATAATTTTAACGTAGAATCCATGCAATTAAAATCGAAAGAAGCCGTTGCCAATGATATATTAAACAAAGTAATAGCACATTATGCGTAATATTTTAAGTTTATTTTTAGTCCTGATTTTCAGTTGTTCCCAGGCACAAGAGTTGAATTGCACAGTAACAGTCAATACACAAAAACTGCCCAATGCAAACCAATCCGTTTTCAAAACACTAGAAACAGCATTGAATGAATTTGTAAATAGAACACAGTGGACCAGCCAAACTTTCAAGCAAAACGAAAAAATTAATTGTTCGATGTACATCACTATTTCATCGAATAATTCAGATCAGTTTGTGGCCACCATTCAAGTGCAATCTTCTAGACCAATACACAACTCGTCTTATGCTTCGCCAATTTTAAACTTTAATGATAAGGATTTTAGCTTTAAGTATGCGGAATTCGAAAGTTTGAACTATAACCCTACAGCTTTTGAATCAAATTTAGTTTCCGTAATTTCTTTTTACAGCTATGTGATTTTGGGTATGGATGCTGATAGTTTTGTGGCCGAGTCTGGAAATACGTATTTTGAAACTGCCCAAAACATTTCAAATGTTGCTCAACAGTCGGGTTACAAAGGCTGGACCCAAGCTGATGGAAATCAAAGCCGATATTTTTTGATAAACGATTTGCTATCTCCAACATTCCGTGAAGTGAGGCAAACTATGTATGATTACCATAATGGTTTGGATTTGATGAATCAAGATTTGAAAGCATCCAAAGAAAAAATTAAAAAGTCATTGCTTAATCTTTCGAAACTTAATGCAACTAGACCAAACGCTTTTTTGACGCGCGTGTTTTTTGATGCCAAATCGGATGAAATAGTTTCTATCTTTTCAGGTGGGCCTACTATTTCCATTACCGATTTAGTGGATAATTTAAATAGAATTTCACCTTTGAATTCTAGCAAATGGTCGTCGATTAAATATTAATTGATTTTCTATTTCCTATTCCATAGTAGCGCCTACTCATGAAAATTTAATAAATGATAACTTCTCTTTCGATAAAAAATTATGCTTTGATAGAAAAATTGGCTATCGATTTTTCTAAAGGTTTTTCAATTATCACGGGTGAAACCGGTGCGGGAAAATCGATAATTTTAGGGGCGTTAGGTTTGGTCTTAGGAAAAAGGGCTGACTTAAGTTCCCTGAAAAATAAGGAAGAGAAATGCGTAATTGAAGCTCACTTTGACATCTCGAAATATAATTTACTTCCTTTTTTTGAAGCCAACGATTTAGATTACGAAGACGAAACTATAATTCGTCGCGAAATTCTATCTTCGGGTAAGTCAAGGGCTTTTATCAATGATAGTCCGGTAAATCTCCAAGAATTACAGGAATTGGGTCTTTTTTTGATTGATATTCATTCGCAACATCAAACCCAAGAACTATCGGAAGAGAAAGTACAATTCGAAATTATTGATGCAATTGCAGGTAATCAAGAGTTTGTTTTGCAATATCAATTGCTTTTAAAAAGCTATAAATCGGACAAGTCCAAATTAAATACTTTTCTTAAAAAGCAAGCTGAATTTGCTAAAGAACAGGAATACAACACCTTTTTATTGGATGAATTGTTGTTGGCCCAATTGAAGTCTGGTGAACAAGAATCTCTTGAAGCTGATTTTGAAAAATTGAACAATGTCGAAATTATAAAAGAATCTATTGATAAATCGTCGGCTATAGCCAATGAAGAACAGATAGGAGTGATACAAAACTTGAAAGAAATCAAAGTTTCTTTACAAAAAATCGCTTCTTTTTCTCCTGAATATTTTTCTTTGTTGGAAAGAATTACAAGTTTAATGATTGAATTTGATGATATTTCAGAGGAGTTGAATCGGTGTTCCGAAAAATTGGTCAACGACCCCGAACAATTGGAATTCATCAACCAAAAGTTGCAATTGATTTATAATTTGCAAAAAAAACACCAAGTTGCTTCCGTAGATGAATTATTGGAAATTCAAACTAAGTTAGAAAACTCACTTTTAGAAATCGGAAATTTGGAAGAAGAAATTTTGTCTTTGACCATTTCAATCCAACAAAAAATAAATGCATTAGACGATTTATCTGCTACTATTCATAAAAACAGATTAGAGTCCATTCCGGTTTTATCGCAGAAACTAATTACCATTTTAGAAACTTTGGGTATGCCTAATGTGCGTTTTAAAATTAATGTCAATCCTACTTCAAACTATTTCGAAAATGGTAAGGATGAACTTCAGTTTTTGTTTTCTGCGAATAAAGGAACTGATTTTGGATTGTTGAAAAAAGTGGCTTCTGGCGGAGAAATGTCAAGAATTATGCTGGCCGTAAAGGCAATTTTAGCTCAATATTCAAAACTACCAACCTTGATTTTCGATGAAATAGATTCAGGAGTGTCTGGTGAAATCGCTATTAAAATGGGCGAAATTATGGAGGAAATGAGTCGTGAAATGCAAATTTTTGCTATCACTCATTTGCCTCAAATTGCAGCAAAAGGAAAGTCACATTTTAAAGTTTCTAAGTCAACCGTTGGCGAGGACACACAATCTGAATTGAAATTGTTATCCAATGCCGAAAGAGTAATTGAAATCGCAGAAATGTTATCTGGAACCGTAGTTTCTGATTCGGCATTAAACCATGCAAAAGCCTTGTTGAACTAAAGAAATACTTTATATTTGTCAACTTAAAAAACATAAAAACCTAATAAAAAGAATAACTAAATATGATCATAGAACCAAGAATGAGAGGATTTATTTGTTTGACATCTCACCCAAAAGGATGCGAGCAAAATGTTAAAAATCAAATCGAATACGTAAAATCAAAAGGACATATCGAAGGTGCAAAAAAAGTTTTGGTAATTGGTGCCTCAACCGGATTTGGTATGGCTTCCAGAATTACAAGTGCTTTTGGTTCAGATGCAGCTACTGTTGGTGTGTTTTTTGAAAAACCACCAGTTGAAGGTAAAACCGCATCTCCAGGTTGGTATAATTCGGCGGCTTTTGAAAATGAAGCCCACAAAGCAGGATTGTATGCAAAAAGTATAAATGGTGATGCATTTTCAAATGAAATTAAACAACAAACTATAGATTTGATTAAAGCTGATTTAGGTCAAATAGATTTAGTGATTTATAGTTTGGCTTCTCCTGTTCGACAACATCCGGTTACGGCTGTTTTGCATCGTTCGGTTTTGAAACCTATAGGAAGTACTTTTACCAACAAAACCGTTGATTTTCATTCTGGAACTGTGTCTGAAATCAGTATTGAACCTTGTCAAGGTGATGATATTACCAATACTGTTGCTGTTATGGGTGGTGAGGATTGGGCGATGTGGATTGATGCTTTGAAAGCGGAAAACCTCCTTGCTACGGGAGCTACAACGGTAGCTTATTCTTATATTGGACCATCACTGACCGAAGCTGTTTACAGAAAAGGAACTATCGGTCGTGCCAAGGATCATCTTGAAGCAACTTCTTTTGCAATCACTGAAAGTCTGGAATCAATTCAAGGAAAAGCGTATGTTTCCGTGAATAAAGCATTGGTAACACAAGCAAGTTCTGCGATCCCGGTTATTCCTTTATATATTTCGTTGTTGTACAAGATAATGAAGGAAGAAGGAATTCATGAAGGCTGCATTGAACAAATTCAACGGTTGTTTCAAGAAAGATTGTATACAGGTGCTCCAATTCCTACTGATGAAAAAGGCAGAATTCGAATAGATGATTGGGAAATGAGACCTGATGTTCAAGAAAAAGTAGCCAAATTATGGTTGCAAGCCACTACCGATACATTACCTGAAATAGGAGATTTACAAGGGTACAAACAAGATTTTCTTAACCTGTTTGGTTTTGGATTTGAAGGAGTGGATTATTTGGCAGACGCTAACGAAATGATAAACGTTTCAAGTATTGCCTAATAATACTTTTGGTAATAAATAGGTTGAAAAAACATAGAAATTTTGAAAAACCATCATGTTTACCGTGATGGTTTTTTTATGGATAAAGTTTATCTTTGTTTAATATTATAGAGTAAAAAACGTTACACCTTAACCCGAGATTATGTTATTTTCTTTAATCATTCCAGTTTACAATCGCCCAGATGAGGTTGACGAACTTTTAGAGAGTTTGTCAAAATTAGACTATAATGAAAAGTTTGAAATTGTTATTGTAGAGGATGGTTCTTCGATAAAGTGTGAAGAGGTGATACAGAAGTATGAAGATAAACTAGCAATTTCTTATTATTACAAGGAAAACTCAGGTCCTGGAGATTCCAGAAACTATGGAATGAATATTGCTAATGGAGATTATTTTATCATTTTTGATTCAGATTGTATTATTCCAAAAGACTATTTGACAGAAGTTTCCAAGGCATTGAAAGAGAATTATGTTGATTGTTTTGGAGGCCCAGACAAAGCTTTAAGCAGTTTTTCGGATATTCAAAAAGCAATCAATTTTGCGATGACTTCTTTTATTACAACTGGCGGAATTAGAGGTGGTTCCGAAAAAATTGATAAATTTCAACCTCGAAGTTTTAATATGGGATTGTCGCGAAAAGCCTTTGAAGCCTCCAATGGTTTTGGGAATATCCACCCAGGTGAAGACCCTGATTTGTCTATCCGATTGTGGAATTTGGGTTTCGAAACCAAACTTTTTCCAAAGGCATACGTCTATCACAAAAGAAGAATTGATTGGGATAAATTTTCAATTCAGGTCAATAAATTTGGTAAAGCAAGACCTATTTTGAATAGTTGGTACCCTAAATACACCAAACTTACTTTTTTCTTCCCATCGGTTTTTATAATTGGATTACTAGTTGGTTTAGTATTGTTGATTTTTAATTGCGATTTACTACTTCAACTGTATTTTATTTATTTTCTATTGGTTTTTTTTATTTCGACCTACCGGAACAAAAGCTTTAAAATTGGATATTTGTCGGTAGTAGCTGTTTGGAAACAATTTTACAGTTACGGAACAGGTTTTTTGGAATCTTATTTCAAAATTATACTTCTCAAACAAAATCCCCAAAAGGCCTTTCCGGAGTTGTTTTTTAAAAAATAATATGACGAAAATAATAGGTTTAACTGGCGGAATTGGTAGTGGAAAGACCACTGTCGCCAATCATTTTATAGCGGCAGGTATCCCTGTTTATATTGCCGATGATGAGGCAAGGAAAGTCATGCAATCTCCAGAAATCCTCAAGAAAATTGAAAAAATATTTGGCAGTTCCATTTTTGAAAATGGAGTTTTAAATCGTCAAAAACTGGCTGAAATTGTATTTAGCAATCCCGATAAATTGAGACAACTCAATGCCGTTATTCATCCTGCCGTAAAAGAACATTTTGGTAATTGGATGTTGAATCATAAGAATTCACCATTTGTTATTTATGAAGCTGCAATTTTATTTGAAAGCGGGAGTTATAAAGATTGCGATAAAATTATTACGGTTACGGCACCATTGGAAACGAGGATTGAAAGAGTAATTCAGCGGGATAAAACTACTCGTGAAAATGTTTTAAAAAGAATAAATATGCAATGGAGCGATGATCAACGCCTTGGTAAAAGTGATTTTGTTATTGAAAATATAAACTCTGAAATTACAAAATCAGAAGTAGGTAAAATTCTTAAAATTTTGAAGATTTAATAATCTTAGTCTTTGTTGTTAATCTTTGGTTAATTTATTATTAATTATATTGTTAAAATACTAATTTTGTGTAGATGAATAAATTGTTTTTTAGAATACTGGTAGTGCTGATGAGTTTATCCTTGATAGGGATAATTTTGGTTCAAGTATATTGGTTTAATACCTCGTTTAAAAACAATGATGAACAGTTTAAATTTCATGTAAAACAAGTTATTGGCAACGTTGCCAATAAACTTCAAAAACAAGAAGCATACAGTTTTTATGATAAGTACAATAAGTATAAAGAAAGCACCGGAAAAATTCCACAGAAAAATGATTTACTAGAGTTTTATTACGTTCAAAAGAATCATAGAACCAATAAAACAATCGTATATTCAAATAGCATAATTTCTGAAGATTATAATATATCTCCTACGTTCTTTGATAAAAAATTAGACAGTGTAAAATTCAAAAGCTTTAATTCCAAGCGAGTTACTGAGGTTTATAACAATAAGAAAATTGACAATTCCAGTATTCAACAAAACTTGATTCCGGATGTTAAGATTGAGAAATCGGGAAACCTTGACATCTTGGACAATGCACAATTCGAAATTTTCTTTAAAGATATTGCCTCAGCAATGTCAATACAAGAAAGGGTTTCAATAGACACCTTGAATAAATTGTTGAAAAATGAATTGGAAGAATATGGAGTCAATACTTCATTTGAATTTGGAATATATAGCAATGGACTGGCCACAAAAGTTAAATCCGAGGGTTTTAGATATGACAAAAATACATCGTATTCAATCCCGATTTTTGCCGATAATGAAGGGAATATTAAATACCAATTATTGGTTACATTTCCTCACAAAAAGAAGTTCTTATTGTCAGATCTTGTTGGAATAACTTTGTTGTCAATCATATTTACACTAATTATTATTATTGCTTATTCAAGTGCTTTAAATCAATTGATTCGTCAACGTCATATTTCCGAAATAAAATCCGATTTTATTAATAATATGACGCATGAGTTTAAAACACCCATTGCAACGATTAATTTGGCTTTAGATGCTATAAAAAATCCAAAAATAATAGATGACAAGGAAAAGGTATTTAAATATCTGCAAATGATCAAAGATGAAAATAAGCGAATGCATGCACAGGTTGAGAATGTGTTGCGAATTTCTAAATTAGAGAAAAAAGAATTAAATATCAACAAGGAATCCCTTAACATCAAAGAGGTTATCGAGGATGCAATTGAACATGTGCATTTAATTTTAGAAGATAGAAGTGGAACAATAACCAAGCATTTTAATGCTCTTAGAACCACAGTTTTAATAAACGATGTTCATTTCACTAACGTTATTGTAAATATTTTGGAAAACGCCATAAAATATTCGCCGGATGTTCCTAAAATTGATGTCTTTTTGGAAAATGTGAAAGATTTTGCAGTTATAAAAATAAAAGATAACGGATTAGGTATGGGTAAGGTTGCCCAAAAGAGAGTTTTTGAAAAATTTTACAGAGAGCATACAGGTGATTTACATAATGTTAAAGGACACGGATTAGGTTTGGCTTATGTGAAAAAAATTGTAGAAGACCATAATGGTCAGATCTTTGTGGAAAGTGAAAAGGGAAAAGGAAGTACCTTCATAATAAAAATACCATTAATAAATTAAGATATGGAAAATGTAAATAAAAGAATACTTTTAGTAGAAGATGACTTGAATTTTGGAGC
>JBIKPM010000334.1:0-2657 GCA_044357435.1 Flavobacterium sp.
GGTTTGTTTCAACGCTCCAAAAGCGCCGTAAATTACTCCAATTGCGGATAGTATGATGAAAAACCAAGACCATTCAATGGCTCCTAACGGCAATAAAAACATTGCAATTCTAAAGACTCCATACCCCCCTAATTTCATTAAAACTCCTGCGTGAAGCATTGATACTGCTGTTGGTGCCGAAGCGTGACCATCAGGTGACCAAGTATGAAAAGGAAATAAAGCTCCAAGTACGGCAAAGCCAATAAAAGTTAAAGGAAAGAATAATTTCTGTGCTTCAAATGGAATGTTTACTTTGGCAATTTCCAAGATGTTGAAAGTTAAGGCACCTCCATCAGCATTGGAATTAAAATAAATTCCCAAAACACCAACCAGTAAAACTGCAGAAGCTCCCATCAACATTAAAGTCAACTTCATTGCCGAATATTCTTTTGGCCCTGAGCCCCAAATTCCAATCAATAAATACATTGGGATTACGGCAATTTCGTAGAATACAAACATCGTAAACAAATCGATGGAAATAAAGAATCCATAAACTCCAGTGGCCAAAACCAACAGCGATATAAAAAATTCTTTTGGTAAATCGTCCGTTTTCCAAGAAATGAAAACTCCTGCCAAAACTACTATGGAGGTCAACAACAATAGCGCAACCGAAATTCCATCAACGCCAATGGCATAATGGATATTAAAATTTTCAAACCACGGTGTGTCTTGGGTAAAAAGCATAATGCTTTTGTTGACGGCCCTTTCTTTAAAGTAGGCGAAAAGCAAGTTAATAGCCATTCCCAGTTGAATGAAACTTCCAATCATTGAAATAATTCGTGCCTGTTTCAACCCTTTGGAGAAAACCAAAGCCAAAACCGTGAGTACAGGTACAATTACAAAAAGTGATAAAATATCCATATTAATTTATTGTTATGTCCATAAATAAATGAAAACCAAAGCGACAAGCACAACTCCCGACACAAAAAACATTGCGTAATCTTGTAATCTTCCGGACTGCAATCCTTTTATTTTTTCGGAAATTAGAACCGTTTTGTTTCCAATGCCTTCCATCGTTCCGTCCACATATTTCTTGTCGAATTTGGCAATTGGCGCTGAAACCCGATCGAAAATTATTTTCTTGGTGACAAACATATAGATTTCGTCGAAATAGAATTTATGGTAAGTCCATTTGTAAAACATTCCAAATCCATTGGCAAACCTTTCGGCCAAATCATTTTCTTTTTTATAGAAAACCCAGGCAAGGATGATTCCAACTAATCCGGTTCCCACAGCCACAGCTGCTAATGGTAAATTTAAATGTGCTTCGAAACCCACTTTGTCGGCAGTCACGAATTCGCTGAAAGGAATAAATCCTGCCGCGATACTCATAAAAGCCAAGAACAATAAAGGAAATGTCATCGAAATTGGTGATTCGTGAGGTGGATGATGGTATTTGGTTTCTTTTCCCCAAAATATTCCAAAATAAAGTCGGAACATATAAAAAGCGGTCAATCCTGCCACAAAAAGCCCAACGAAATAAAGCAACTGATTTTTTTCGAAAGCTGCCACTAAGATTTCGTCTTTACTCCAAAACCCTGCGAATGGCGGAACTCCAGCAATGGCCAAAGCCGCAATCAAGAATGTGATATTGGTAATCGGCATATACTTGCGTAAACCGCCCATATCTTTCAAATAATTGCTGTGAACGGCGTGAATAACGGAACCTGCACCCAAGAATAACAAGGCTTTGAACATTGCGTGAGTGAACAAATGGAACATAGACGCCATATAACCAACTCCTTCGTGACCTTTATAGCTGGAAACTCCCAAGGCCAACATCATATAACCAATTTGTGACATTGTCGAAAAAGCCAAAACTCGTTTAATATCGGTTTGCGTGACGGCGATTATCGCCGCAAACAAGGAAGAAAATGCTCCCACATAAGCTACAATATTTAAAGCAAATCCACCTTCAACGAAATAATACATTGGGAATAATCGAGCTACTAAATAAACTCCGGCGACAACCATTGTTGCTGCGTGAATTAATGCAGAAACCGGTGTTGGTCCTTCCATCGCGTCCGGTAACCAAATGTGTAATGGGAACATCGCTGATTTTCCAGCTCCACCCATAAATATGAGAATCAATGCCCAAGTAATTACGGATAATCCCATAAAGGAAGAAGATGCCCAATTTAAAAGTAAACCTTCGCCTTCAGCATTAACAGCATTCAACGTTTGAAAATCAAAAGTACCGGCATAATAGCCAACAATTAATATTCCAATCAAGAAGCCAAAATCAGCAAAACGAGTAACAATAAATGCTTTTTTTGCTGCCGCAACTGCCGAAGTTTTGGTGTAGTAATAGCCAATTAATAAGTAGGAAGAAACTCCCACTAATTCCCAAAAAATATAGATTTGAAAAAGGTTTGTTGCCAATACCAATCCGAGCATTGAAAAGGAAAACAACGATAAAAAGGCAAAGAATTTGGTGTAATCGTCATCGCCTTTCATATAACCTCGGCTATAAATATGAACCATCAAGGAAACTGTAGTCACGACAATAAGCATCATCACGGATATTGGATCAACCAAAATACCCATATCAATATGCAAGGTGTCAGTGAAATTCATCCACACGGTTTTTTCTACAAAAGTTTGGTAAACACCATCGA